>NZ_JYGP01000002.1:301896-603793 GCF_000960005.1 Streptococcus mitis
AAGGTGAAAATCCACTCTTACAGGGTGATTTCCACTTTTTACAGAGAGATTTGACCTTGGATTTAGAGCCTATTTTTGACTGGTGTCCTCAGGTGGATGTTTTGTGCAATACTGCTGGAGTTTTGGATGATTACAAACCACTGTTGGAACAGACAGCGCAGGAAATTCAAGAGATTTTTGAAATCAACTACGTTACTCCAGTAGAGTTGACTCGCTATTATTTGACGCAAATGTTGGAGAATAAAAAGGGAATCATCATCAATATGTGCTCTATTGCTTCTAGCCTAGCAGGTGGCGGTGGACACGCCTATACTTCTTCGAAGCACGCCTTGGCTGGCTTCACCAAGCAGTTGGCTTTAGACTATGCAGAAGCTGGGATTCAGATCTTTGGTATCGCTCCAGGAGCAGTCAAGACAGCTATGACTGCTGCGGACTTTGAGCCAGGTGGTTTAGCGGACTGGGTGGCTAGTGAAACACCAATCAAGCGCTGGATTGAGTCAGAAGAAGTGGCAGAAGTCAGTCTCTTTTTGGCCAGTGGAAAGGCATCTGCCATGCAGGGACAAATTCTGACAATAGATGGTGGCTGGTCTTTGAAGTAGGAGGCGTTGAATGGAAATCAAAAATCACTTTGGAGTCTACGCTGTTTGCTTTGAAAATGGGAAGTTACTCTGCATTGAAAAAACGAGAGGCCCTTATCAACATCGGTATGATCTACCTGGAGGCAGTCAGTAACTTGGTGAAGGACTGACGGAAACGCTGACTAGAGAAGTTATGTAAGAGACGGGATTTAGTGTTAGAAGTTATTCCAAATAAAATGCATCGTCACTAGTTTTGAAGGTCAAAGCAGAGTTATTAGTATTTCCAGAATTGGACAAGACTTCTTACATGAATTGGAAGGTGAATGATGAAAAACCAACTTGCTCTTAGTGGCGAAAAACTTGATGAAAAAGTTTACCCACAACTATTTCACCACATTGGAATGATTCGTGGGGAATACTTGTTGAGAGAGCTTAATCAAAACATCATATTAGCAAGTTGTCAGCAATTTGTAAAAGATTATCTAGAGACTATCTGCTCCCTGTACTCAGATGAAGAAGTTTGGTATCGTTTTTCTGAATTAACGAATACAGAAGCTAATTGTCTAAAGGGGACTAAAGAGTATTTTGATGAAAATCATCCCTTGTTTGGATATAGAGGAACTAGGCGTTTGCTGGCGTGTCCGGATGAATTTCAGGCTGAAGCACATGTCGTTACAGAAGTTTATCAAAACAATCCCAATCTATCTGTTATCTTTCCTTTTGTCAATGATGCTGAGCAGTTAAAGCAAGCTATTAGAGTATTGCGTCAGCATGGTTTCACTGGAAAAATTAGCACGATGATTGAATTACCGTCAGAGTATTTTAATTTGGACAGAATACTGGAAACGGGTATTTCAAAAATTGTAGTTGGAATGAATGATTTGACTTCTTTTGTTTTTGCGACTGTTAGAAACAGTCAATGGCATGATATGGAGAATCCAATTATGTTGGATATTTTGAGACAGATGCAGGATAAAGCAAGGACGAAAAAGATTGACTTTGCTGTAGCAGGATATTTGAATGCTTCTTTCATACAAAAAATGAATCAGATGGGTATCGAATGCATTCTCCATTACAGCTCTATTCCGGAGATTTTTGATTTAGAAATTGACCATCCAGACCATCTTAAACACATAAAAGAAGAAAGTAAAAAATTACAAAGGAGCAACCCATGACACCGCAGGAAATGTGGAATGCATACAAGAAAATTAACCCCTCTATAGGAGATGAAATCGATGCTTGGGCTTTTGGAGTGGAACCAGACCTTTTAGCAGATTTGGTTTTAAGCGGCGAAAAGACTGCAACAGCATCAGCCTACGATCTCTATGCACTGGAAGCTGAGTCTCTTCCTCAAGAAGGAACTTTTGATGTCATTTTAGATAGTCAAAATCAGGCTGTCTGTATTGTCGAAATTACAAAGGTTTCTGTCCAGCCCTTCAATCAAGTTTCTGCTCAACATGCCTTTAAGGAAGGGGAAGGTGACAAATCCCTAGCCTATTGGCGTCAGGTTCATGAGGATTGTTTCGCCGAGTGGCTGAGAGAAGCAGGACTGATTTTTACACCTGAAAGCAAGGTTGTTTTAGAAGAATTTCACAAGGTCTACCCACTGTAGACTGTTAGACGGAAGAAAGTTTTGGAAATCACCGTCCAATCCTTTTTTCTCAAGCAAAACATGATATAATAAGTTTGTTTGAAGAAGAGCTCTAGCTCTTAAACTTAGATAGGAGAAAACTATGCAAGCAGTTGAACATTTTATTAAGCAATTTGTTCCTGAACATTATGATTTATTTTTAGACTTGAGTCGTGAGACCAAGACTTTTTCAGGAAAGGTGACTATTAGTGGTCAAGCACAGAGTGACCGCATTTCCCTTCATCAAAAAGACTTGGAAATCGCTTCTGTAGAAGTTGCAGGGGAAGCTCGCCCATTTACAGTTGACCATGACAATGAAGCCCTTCATATTGAATTAGCTGAGGCTGGTCAAGTTGAAGTGGTTATCGCTTTCTCAGGAAAAATTACAGACAACATGACAGGGATTTACCCTTCTTATTACACAGTTGATGGAGTCAAGAAGGAAGTCTTGTCTACTCAGTTCGAGAGTCATTTTGCTCGCGAAGCCTTCCCATGTGTGGATGAGCCAGAAGCTAAAGCAACTTTTGACCTCTCTCTACGTTTTGACCAAGCAGAAGGTGAATTGGCCTTGTCTAACATGCCTGAGATTGATGTGGAAAACCGCAAGGAAACAGGCATCTGGAAGTTTGAGACAACACCTCGCATGTCTTCTTACTTGTTAGCCTTTGTTGCGGGTGATTTGCAAGGGGTAACGGCTAAAACTAAAAACGGTACCCTCGTAGGTGTCTACTCAACCAAAGCCCATCCACTATCTAACCTTGATTTCTCACTAGATATTGCCGTTCGCTCAATCGAGTTTTATGAAGATTACTACGGAGTCAAGTACCCAATCCCTCAATCTCTCCATATCGCCCTTCCTGACTTCTCAGCAGGTGCTATGGAAAACTGGGGTCTGGTAACCTACCGTGAAGTTTACTTGGTTGTGGATGAGAACTCAACCTTTGCTAGTCGTCAACAAGTTGCCCTTGTTGTGGCACATGAATTGGCTCACCAATGGTTTGGTAACCTCGTTACTATGAAATGGTGGGATGACCTTTGGCTCAATGAAAGCTTTGCTAACATGATGGAATATGTCTGTGTGGATGCCATTGAGCCAAGCTGGAATATCTTTGAAGATTTCCAAACAGGTGGAGTGCCTCACGCTCTTGAACGCGATGCGACTGATGGAGTTCAGTCAGTTCACGTCGAAGTCAAACACCCAGATGAAATCAATACACTCTTTGACGGAGCTATCGTCTATGCCAAAGGAAGCCGTCTCATGCATATGCTTCGCCGTTGGCTCGGCGATGCCGATTTTGCTAAAGGTTTGCATGCCTACTTTGAAAAACATCAATACAGCAATACAATTGGTCGTGACCTTTGGGATGCTCTTGGTCAAGCGTCTGGACGTGATGTCGCAGCCTTCATGGATTCTTGGTTGGAACAGCCTGGTTACCCAGTTCTTACTGTCAAAGTTGAAAATGATGTCTTGAAGATTTCACAAAAACAATTCTTCATCGGTGAGCACGAGGATAAGAACCGTCTCTGGGTTGTGCCACTAAACAGCAACTGGAAAGGTTTACCTGATACACTTGAAACTGAAAGTATCGAAATCCCTGGCTACGCAGCTCTTCTTGCTGAAAACAAAACAGCACTTCGCCTCAACACAGAAAATACAGCTCACTACATTACAGACTATCAAGGAGACTTGTTAGATGCTGTTCTTGCTGACCTAGTTGAGCTTGATAACACAAGTAAACTGCAAATCGTCCAAGAACGTCGTTTGCTTGCTGAGTCAGGGCACATTTCTTATGCTGACTTGCTCCCAGTTATTGATAAACTTGCTAAGGAAGAATCTTACCTTGTCGTTTCAGCTGTTTCTGAAGTCATTTCTGCCCTTGAGCGCTTTATCGATGAAGGAACAGAAGCTGAAAGAGCCTTCAAAGCCTTGGTTGCTAAATTGGCTCGTCACAACTATGACCGTCTTGGTTTTGAAGCTAAAAACGGAGAATCAGATGAGGATGAGTTGGTTCGTCAGTTGGCTGTTTCTATGATGATTCGCTCAAATGATGCAGAAGCTAGTCAAGTCGCTAGCCAAATCTTCGCGGCTCACAAGGAGAATCTTGCAGGACTTCCAGCAGCTATTCGCTCACAAGTTCTGATCAATGAGATGAAACATCATGAGACTAAAGACTTGTTAGCACTTTATCTTGGCACTTATACTCACGCAACAGATGCTGTCTTTAAACGCCAGTTGGCAGCAGCTCTTGCCTATAGTAAAGATGCGGACAATATCCAAACCTTGATTGCTGCTTGGAAGGACAAATTTGTGGTGAAACCACAGGACTTGTCTGCTTGGTATTACCAATTCCTAGCTCACCAAGCAACTCAGGAAACAGCTTGGTCTTGGGCGCGTGAAAACTGGGCTTGGATTAAGGCAGCTCTTGGTGGAGATATGAGCTTTGATAGCTTTGTTATCCTTCCTGCACACGTATTTAAGACTCAGCAACGCTTGGCAGAGTACAAGGAATTCTTTGAACCGCAACTTTCTGACCTTGCTCTTAGCCGTAACATCGGTATGGGAATCAAGGAAATTGCAGCGCGTGTTGACTTGATTAACCGTGAAAAAGCTGCAGTGGAAGCAGTCGTTCTTCAATACGGAAACGCATAAATAAGCCTAGAATAAAAAGAAAACTCAGCTTTCTCATGTAAAATGCAGAGAGTTGAGTTTTTTTTAAGGCAAATTTGGTATAATGGTTTTAATAAGGAGGAGTTTCTCATGATAAAAATCTTATTGGTTGAGGATGACCTAGGCCTGTCAAATTCAGTATTTGACTTTTTAGACGATTTTGCGGATGTCATGCAGGTATTTGATGGAGAAGAAGGTCTCTACGAAGCTGAAAGTGGCGTCTATGATTTGATTTTGCTCGATTTGATGTTGCCTGAAAAAAATGGCTTCCAAGTCTTGAAAGAATTGCGCGAAAAGGGGATTACGACTCCAGTTCTGATCATGACTGCCAAGGAAAGCTTGGATGATAAGGGACATGGATTTGAACTAGGAGCAGATGATTACCTGACCAAGCCTTTCTACCTAGAAGAACTCAAAATGCGGATTCAGGCCCTTCTCAAACGTTCAGGTAAGTTTAATGAAAATACCTTGACTTATGGAAATATTGTGGTTAATCTGTCAACCAATACCGTTAAAGTCGAAGATACTCCCGTCGAATTGCTGGGGAAAGAGTTTGATTTACTAGTTTATTTCCTCCAAAATCAAAATGTTATTTTGCCCAAGACTCAGATTTTTGATCGTCTATGGGGATTTGATAGTGATACAACGATTTCGGTTGTTGAAGTCTATGTTTCAAAAGTCCGTAAGAAATTAAAAGGAACCACTTTTGCAGAGAATTTGCAAACCTTGCGTAGTGTTGGGTATATTTTAAAAGATGTTCAGTAAACTAAAAAAAACATGGTATGCGGATGACTTTAGTTACTTTATCCGCAACTTTGGTGTCTTCACCCTGATTTTCTCTACCATGACCTTGATTATTTTGCAGGTCATGCATTCGAGTCTCTATACTTCGGTGGATGATACGCTTCATGGACTGAGTAACAATCCTCAGGCGGTTATTCAGCTTGCGGTAAATAGGGCAACAGAAGAGATTAAAGATTTAGAGAATGCCGCTACAGATACTAGCAAGACTGAGATAAAACCCAATGTCAGTTCCAACACGGAGGTTATTCTTTTTGATAAGAATTTTACCCAGCTCCTTTCTGGAAATCGATTTTTGGGATTGGATAAGATTAAGTTAGAGAAAAAAGAGCTAGGCCATATTTATCAGATTCAGGTTTTTAATAGCTATGGACAGGAAGAAATCTATCGCATGATTTTGATGGAAACCAATATCAGTTCGGTTTCAACCAATATCAAGTATGCTGCTGTCTTGATTAATACCAGTCAGTTGGAGCAAGCCAGTCAAAAGCATGAGCAATTGATTGTGATTGTGATGGCAAGTTTCTGGATTTTGTCTTTGATTGCCAGTCTCTATCTAGCTAGGGTCAGTGTTCGTCCTCTGCTTGAGAGCATGCAGAAGCAGCAGTCCTTTGTGGAAAATGCCAGTCATGAGTTACGAACTCCACTTGCAGTTTTGCAAAATCGTTTAGAGACCCTTTTCCGGAAGCCAGAAGCTACCATTATGGATGTGAGTGAAAGCATTGCATCGAGTTTGGAAGAAGTCCGAAATATGCGTTTTTTGACGACAAACTTGCTGAATTTAGCTCGTAGAGATGATGGAATTAAGCCGGAACTTGCAGAAGTTCCAACTAGTTTTTTCAATACGACTTTCACAAACTATGAGATGATTGCTTCTGAAAATGACCGTGTCTTCCGTTTTGAAAATCGCATTCATAGAACGATTGTCACAGATCAGCTTCTTTTGAAACAATTGATGACCATCCTGTTTGATAATGCTATCAAATATACTGAGGAGGATGGTGAAATTGATTTTATGATTTCAGCGACCGATCGCAATCTGTATTTGCTAGTTTCCGATAATGGAGTCGGTATTTCAGCAGAAGATAAGAAGAAAATTTTTGATCGTTTTTATCGAGTAGACAAGGCTAGAACACGCCAAAAAGGTGGTTTTGGTTTAGGATTATCCTTAGCCAAGCAAATTGTAGATGCGCTAAAAGGAACCATTACTGTTAAAGATAATAAACCAAAGGGAACAATCTTTGAAGTGAAGATTGCCATCCACACACCATCTAAAAAGAAAAAATAAAAATATCGCTCCAGCTGGAGCGATATTTTGGATTTATCTTCTACGTTTTCGTTTGATAATAGACCGTTGAACTTTTAAAACAAGTAAGCTAGATCCGATTGCTGCGGCAAAGGCAAGAGCAGTTGATAATTTTAATGCTAAAAAGATAAAACTAAAGATAGCAATACAGATACAAAAAACAGCGATATTAACAAAAAATAGGATTTCCTTGAGATTGGCATCAGATTGCGCTTCAGGTGTATAATCTTGATAGCGAGGAACCTGTTGGCTTAATTCTTCTTGATAGTCTACCTCATAGGATTGTAATTTTCTTACGGGCATTATTCTCTCCTTAACAGTACATACCTATTTTATCATTTTTTCAGCAGAGAATTATTACAGAAAGGTTACAAAAAGAATAAAGTCCTTTTTCAAAATCACTTTTCTTGACACCATAATGTGAAAATGATAGGATGGATGGACACCAAATACTTATTAATATTCATAATTGCTTATATTAGCAAGGAAATAGAGCTACCAAATGATTCTTTTTTACGAAAATTTCTTTCCTTATTTTCTTGATTTTATTTAATTTGATTAGTGAGATTTGTTTTGAATACAGAGACAGATTTTCTGTCTCCTATTTTTATAGTAGTGGGGTGTCTAATCGATACCTCTTGGAAAAGTTAAAGGAGATAAGCATGTATCTTGCTATCAAAGAAATATTACGAAACAAACTTCGATATAGTTTGATTCTAACTACCATTTTTCTTATCGCTTTTATGGTCTTTTTTATAACCAGTCTAGCTCTTGGTCTTGTGCGAAACAACCGGGCAGCTATTGATAATTGGCAAGCGACGGGTGTAGTTTTATCTGACTACGCAAATGATAATTTGACAGCATCCTTTATTCCTGAAAAGGACTACAAGGATAAGAGTTCTAAAGAGGCAGCTCCACTGGGTTATATGTTCGCTGTGACCAATCTAGTCGATGATAGTGAAAAGGTCAATGTTTCCATCTTTGCTCAAGAGTGGGACGCTTTTATCTCTCCTAGTTTGACGGAGGGCCGTTATCCTGAAGGGGATGATGAGGTGGTCGTTGATCAGTCCTTTGAAAACTATGGAATGAAGTTGGGTGATGCCATTCAGCTCAATGGAAGCGAAGTAAGTTACAAGATTGTAGGGCTGACTAAAGGAAATAAGTTTTTTACTGAACCAGTTGTCTTTACGAGTTTGACAACTTATTGGACCTTACAAGGAACTTTAAAATCTAATAAATCCATCTCTGCCTTGGTATTGAAAAATGATATAGAAGTGGCTGGCGATGGACTGAAACAGATTTCTATTCCAAAAATGATATCGAAAATTCCTGGTTACACACCTCAGGTTAATGTATTTTCAGGGATGATTCTTGCTATGATTGTTATCACAGGCTTGATTGTGGGTATATTTGTTTATATCATTACGATACAAAAACTAGGACTTTATGGAATAATGCGGGCTCAGGGAATACAGATCAAAACCATTGTATGGTCTCTTTTCTGTCAAATCTTCTTCCTAGCTGGTATGGGGATTGCTTTAGCCTTGCTGGCTGTTGGAGGAGTGATTTTAGTCTTGCCAGCTACCTTCTTTTTCTACCCAAGTTGGTTAGCCTATTCTGTCCTAAGCTTGGTGATTTGTTTGATGGCCATGCTAGGTGGTGTCATTTTACTTCCACGCTTGCTAAAGGTGGACCCGATTACTGCGATTGCAGAATGATAAGGAGAATAGTATGACAGCATTGATTGAAATGACTCAAGTGACAAAAACTTACGGGGAAGGAAAGATGAAAGTCATAGCTCTACATGAGACGAATTTTCATCTAAATGCGGGAGAGTTCGTAGCTATCGTTGGGCCTTCAGGTTCTGGAAAGACAACCTTTCTAACGACTCTAGGACAACTTCAGGAAGCATCGAGTGGAAAGATTTTAGTTAAGGGGAAGGAAACAGGCAGTTTGACGGAGAAGGAGAAAACAGACCTCCGTTTTAGAGAGTTTGGCTTTATTCTTCAGGCTTCAAACTTAATTCCATTTCTTACGGTCAAGGAACAGCTGGATTTGATTGACAGACTAGATAAGGGAAAAAATAGTAAAAGTGATCGAAAAGAGCTCTTTGATTTGTTGGATTTGGAAAAAGTACAAGATCAGTATCCCAAGGCATTGTCAGGTGGAGAACGTCAACGAGCTGCGATTGCTAGAGCGCTTTATAACAATCCGAGCATCGTTCTTGCAGATGAGCCAACAGCTAGTCTTGATACAGAGCGGGCCTATCAAGTAACGGAGATGTTGGCTGCCATTGCCCACGAACAAGGTAGAGGAGTTGTCATGATTACACATGATACACGCCTTCTTGATAAGGTTGACCGTATTTATGTCATGAATGATGGTCACCTAGTTGAAGAAACACATGCATAAAAAGAGAGTGAACGGTGTTGGATACTGTTCACTTTTTAATTTCAAAATTTAAAAATAAGACTGACTTTTTGTAAAACTCCCAGTATTCATAGCTGATTTTCCAGAAATGTGGTATAATTTTTCTTATGGAAAAGATTATCATTACAGCAACTGCTGAAAGTATTGAACAAGTTGAACAACTGCTCGAAGCTGGCGTAGACCGGATCTATGTCGGTGAGAAAGATTTTGGCCTTCGTCTGCCAACGACCTTTAGTTATGACGAATTGCGTGAAATCGCTAATCTGGTGCATGATACTGGTAAGGAATTGATCGTTGCGGTTAACGCCCTCATGCACCAAGATATGATGGACCGTATCAAGCCTTTCTTAGATTTCTTGGAAGAAATCAAGACAGACTACATTACGATTGGGGATGCAGGTGTCTTTTATGTGGTCAATCGCGATGGTTATTCATTTAAGACAATCTACGATGCTTCGACTATGGTAACTAGCAGTCGCCAGATTAACTTCTGGGGACAAAAGGCTGGCGCATCTGAGGCTGTTTTGGCGCGTGAAATTCCATCAGCTGAACTCTTCAAAATGCCAGAGATTTTGGAAATTCCTGCTGAAGTTTTGGTTTACGGAGCTAGTGTTATTCACCATTCTAAACGTCCACTCTTGCAAAATTACTATAACTTTACGCACATCGATGATGAAAAGACCCGTAAGCGTGACCTTTTCTTGGCTGAGCCAAGTGATCCAGAGAGTCACTATTCCATTTTTGAAGACAATCATGGAACCCATATTTTTGCCAACAATGACCTTGATTTGATGACCAAATTGACAGAATTGGTGGAGCATGGTTTCACTCACTGGAAACTAGAAGGGCTCTACACTCCAGGTCAGAACTTTGTTGAGATTACAAAACTCTTTATCCAAGCGCGTAGCTTGATTCAAGAGGGTAACTTTAGCCATGACCAAGCTTTCTTGCTGGATGAAGAAGTTCGTAAACTTCACCCTAAAAACCGTTTCCTTGATACAGGATTTTATGACTACGATCCTGACATGGTTAAATAAAGTAAATGATTCGTTGAGAGAGGGAAGATGCAAACATTTCTTCTCTCAATTTTTCTTATTCTCCAATATTTTCAAAAAATAAGTAGGCTAGGATGCTCTGTTTGCCGGGATTTTTAAGAAAAGTAACCTTCTTGAGTTTGAAAATTATTCCATGTTTGCAGGTGCCAAATGGCCCTTTTTTTGGTATAATTTTTTATAATGAAAACGATTGGTAATCGCTATGTTGTGGTGGATTTAGAGGCAACTAGCACAGGTAGTAAGGCTAAAATTATCCAAGTGGGAATTGTTGTGATTGAGGATGGAAAAATCGTCGATCACTATACGACGGATGTCAATCCACATGAACCTTTGGATGCTCATATCAAAGAACTGACAGGATTGACTGACCAACGTCTGGCGCAAGCACCTGATTTTTCGCAAGTTGCCAGAAAAATCTTTGACTTGGTGGAGGATGGGATTTTTGTAGCCCACAATGTTCAGTTTGATGCCAATCTTTTGGCGGAAAATTTATTTTTAGAAGGCTATGAACTAAGAAATCCTCGTGTTGACACGGTCGAATTGGCCCAAGTCTTTTTCCCAGAACTGGAAAAATATAGTTTGCCGATTTTGTGTCAAGAATTAGGAATCCCTCTAAAACACGCCCACACAGCCCTTTCAGATGCCCAAGCCACTGCGGAATTACTACTTTTTCTACGAGAAAAGATGGCCCAACTTCCTAAAGGGCTCTTGGAACGCTTGCTGGAAATGGCAGACGCTCTCTTATATGAGTCCTACCTGGTTATTGAAGAAATTTATCGAAACCAATCTATCCTGACTTCTCCAGATCTATTTGAAGTTCAAGGGATATATTTCAAGAAAATTGCAGCTCCCCTGAAGCCACGAAAATTATCTCAGGATTTTTCTAAGAATATTTCTCTGTTGAACCTTGAAGTAAGGGAAGAGCAAGAATGTTTTGCTAAAGAGGTCGGTTTGCTATTGAAGGATGAGTCTGTATCATTAATTCAAGCGCCGACAGGGATTGGGAAAACCTATGGCTATCTCTTACCCGCTTTATCTCAAGTGGAAAATCGTCAGATTGTCCTTAGCGTTCCGACGAAGATTCTTCAAAATCAAATCATGGAAGAAGAAGGTAAACGTCTTAAAGAGGTGTTCCATACAGATATTCATTCTTTAAAGGGACCACAAAATTACCTGAAGTTGGATGCCTTTTATCGTTCCTTGCAGGAAAATGATGAAAATCACTTATTTAGACGCTTTAAAATGCAACTCTTGGTCTGGTTGACAGAGACAGAAACCGGGGATTTGGATGAAATCGGGCAACTCTACCGTTACCAACATTTTTTAAGAGACCTTCGTCATGATGGAAATTTATCATCCAAGAGCTTATTTGTGACGGAAGATTTCTGGAAACGTAGTCAGGAAAGGGCAGAGACTTGCAAGCTTTTAGTGACCAATCATGCCTATCTTGTAACCAGACTTGAAGATAATCCTGAATTTATCAGCGACCGTTTACTGATTATTGATGAAGTCCAAAAAGTTTTGTTGGCTCTAGAAAATCTGCTTCAACAGACCTACGATATCCAGTCTATTATTGATTTAGTTGATAAGGCTTTAGTAGGAGAAGAAAATAGGATTCAACAACGAATATTAGAAAGTATTCGCTTTGAGTGTCTCTACTTGATAGAACAATTTCAGTCTGGAAAATCTCGAAAAAATATCTTGGATTCTCTGGCCAATCTCCACCAGTATTTTTCAGAATTAGAGGTAGAAGGCTTTGAGGAACTGGTTCGCTATTTTACGGCTGAAGGTGATTACTGGCTTGAAGCAACTGAAACGAGTCAGAAGAAAATTCAGATTTCTTCTACAAAATCAGGTCGTATTCTTCTATCTTCTTTAGTGCCTGCTTCATGTCAAGTCTTGGGAGTGTCGGCTACTCTTGAGATTAGTCAGAGGGTTTCTTTGGCAGACCTTTTAGGTTATCCCGAAGCCAAATTTGTTAAGATTGAAGCTCATAAAAAACAGGATCAAGAAGTGGTCTTGGTCAAAGATTTTCCCCTGGTAACAGAAATCTCCTTAGAAGTTTACGCTAAAGAGGTAGCTGATTTGCTGATGGATGTTCAAGTTTTCCAACAACCGATTTTGGTTCTCTTTACTGCTAAAGATATGCTTCTAGCAGTATCGGATTTACTTCCAGTTAGCCATCTGGCCCAGTATAAAAATGGGGATGTTCATCAACTGAAGAAACGCTTTGAAAAAGGAGAACAACAAATCTTGCTTGGTGCAGCAAGTTTTTGGGAGGGAGTTGATTTTTCAAGTCATCCTTTTGTGATTCAAGTTGTACCGAGACTTCCTTTCCAAAATCCCCAAGATCCCTTGACGAAAAAGATTAATCAGGAACTAATTCAAGAAGGGAAAAATGCCTTTTATGATTATCAATTGCCTATGGCTATTATTCGTTTAAAACAGGCTTTGGGAAGAAGTATGAGACGTGAACACCAACGTTCTTTAACCCTCATTCTGGATAGGAGAATCGTCGGAAAGCGATATGGCAAACAGATAGTAGCATCTCTAGCAAAAGAAGCGACTGTTAAAACCGTCTCTCGATCCGAAGTTGATGAGGCTGTTGATAAATTTTTAAATGAACTTTGATAAATAGTATTGTATGAAAGTATAAGGTTAGTGTATATGAAACGTTCTCTCGACTCTAGAGTCGATTATAGTTTGCTCCTGCCAGTATTTTTCCTACTGGTTATCGGTGTGGTAGCTATTTATATAGCTGTTAGTCATGATTATCCAAACAATATTCTGCCCATTTTAGGGCAGCAGGTCGCCTGGATCGCCTTGGGACTTGTGATTGGTTTTATAGTCATGCTCTTTAATACAGAATTTCTTTGGAAGGTGACCCCTTTTCTATATATTTTAGGCTTGGGACTCATGGTTCTGCCGATTGTCTTTTATAATCCGAGCTTGGTTGCATCCACGGGTGCTAAAAACTGGATTTCGGTAAATGGAATCACCTTGTTCCAACCGTCAGAATTTATGAAGATATCCTATATCCTCATGCTGGCTCGTGTCATTGTCCAGTTTACCAAAAAACATAAGGAATGGAGACGCACAGTTCCGCTGGACTTTTTGTTAATTTTCTGGATGATTCTCTTTACCATTCCAGTACTAGTTCTTTTGGCACTTCAAAGTGACTTGGGGACGGCTTTGGTTTTTGTGGCCATTTTCTCAGGAATTGTTTTATTATCAGGAGTTTCTTGGAAAATTATTATCCCAGTATTTGTGACTGCGGTAACAGGAATTGCTGGATTCTTAGCCATTTTTATCAGCAAGGACGGAAGGGCTTTTCTCCATCAATTGGGGATGCCGACCTACCAAATTAATCGGATCTTGGCTTGGCTTAATCCATTTGACTTTGCCCAAACAACCACTTACCAACAGGCTCAAGGGCAGATTGCCATTGGAAGCGGTGGCTTATTTGGTCAGGGGTTTAATGCTTCGAATCTGCTTATTCCAGTTCGTGAGTCGGATATGATTTTCACGGTTATTGCAGAAGATTTTGGATTTATTGGCTCAGTCCTTGTTATTGCCCTTTACCTCATGCTCATTTACCGTATGTTGAAGATTACTCTTAGATCAAATAACCAGTTCTACACCTATATTTCCACAGGTTTGATTATGATGTTGCTCTTCCATATCTTTGAGAATATCGGTGCTGTGACAGGTTTGCTTCCTTTGACGGGGATTCCCCTACCTTTCATTTCTCAAGGTGGATCGGCTATTATCAGTAACTTGATTGGTATTGGCTTGCTTTTATCTATGAGTTACCAGACTAATTTAGCTGAAGAAAAGAGCGGAAAAGTTCCATTCAAACGGAAAAAGGTTGTATTAAAACAAATCAAATAAGGAGAAAATCATGGTTAAAGTAGCAGTCATGTTAGCTCAGGGCTTTGAAGAAATTGAAGCTTTGACAGTTGTAGATGTCTTGCGTCGGGCAAATATCATTTGTGATATGGTAGGATTTGAAGAGAAAGTGACGGGTTCGCATGCAATCCAAGTAAGTGCAGATCGTGTTTTTGATGGTGATTTATCAGACTATGACATGATTGTTCTTCCTGGAGGGATGCCTGGTTCTGCACATTTACGTGATAATCAGGTCTTGATTCAAGAATTGCAAAGCTTCGAACGAGAAGGAAAAAAACTAGCAGCTATTTGTGCTGCGCCAATTGCCCTCAATCAAGCAGGGCTATTGAAAAACAAGCAGTACACTTGTTATGACGGCGTTCAAGAACAAATCCTTGATGGTCACTACGTCAAGGAAACAGTAGTGGTAGATGGTCAATTGACAACTAGTCGAGGCCCTTCAACAGCCCTTGCTTTTGCCTACGAGTTGGTAGAGCAATTAGGAGGAGACGCAGAGACTTTACGAACAGGAATGCTTTATCGAGATGTCTTTGGTAAAAATCAGTAAAACGGGAGTCAAACTCTCGTTTTTTTATGTGGAAAAATCAGGGAAATCATCGCTTTTTTCATAAAAAAATGCTATAATGAAGGGTATGAAATATCACGATTACATCTGGGATTTAGGTGGAACTTTACTGGATAATTACGAAACTTCAACAGCTGCCTTTGTTGAAACATTGGCATTGTATGGCATCACACAAGACCATGACAGTGTCTATCAGGCTTTAAAGGTTTCTACTGATTTTGCGATTGAGACATTCGCTCCCAACTTAGAGAATTTTTTAGAAAAGTATAAGGAAAATGAAGCCAGAGAGCTTAAACACCCGATTTTATTTGATGGAGTTTCTGACTTATTGGAAGATATTTCAAATCAAGGTGGCCGTCATTTTTTAGTCTCTCATCGAAATGATCAGGTCTTGGAAATTTTAGAAAAAACCTCTATAGCAGCTTATTTTACAGAAGTGGTGACTTCTAACTCAGGCTTTAAGAGAAAACCAGATCCTGAGTCCATGATTTATTTAAGAGAAAAGTATCAGATTAACTCTGGTCTTGTAATTGGTGATCGACCGATTGATATCGAAGCTGGGCAAGCTGCAGGACTAGCTACCCACTTGTTTACCAGTATCGTGAATTTAAGACAAGTATTAGACATGTAAGAAAAAGGAATAAGATGACAGAAGAAATTAAAAATCTGCAGGCACAAGAATATGATGCCAGTCAAATTCAAGTTTTAGAGGGCTTAGAGGCTGTTCGTATGCGTCCAGGAATGTATATCGGATCAACCTCAAAAGAAGGTCTTCACCATCTAGTCTGGGAAATTGTTGATAACTCAATTGATGAGGCCTTGGCAGGATTTGCCAGTCATATTCAAGTCTTTATTGAGCCAGATGATTCGATTACTGTTGTCGATGATGGGCGTGGTATCCCCGTCGATATTCAGGAAAAAACAGGTCGACCTGCCGTTGAGACTGTCTTTACTGTCCTTCACGCTGGAGGAAAGTTTGGCGGTGGCGGATACAAGGTTTCAGGTGGTCTTCACGGAGTAGGGTCATCAGTAGTTAATGCCCTTTCCACTCAATTAGACGTTCATGTCCACAAAAACGGTAAGATTCATTACCAGGAATACCGTCGTGGTCATGTTGTTGCTGATCTTGAGGTGGTTGGGGATACAGATAGGACTGGAACAACGGTTCACTTCACACCAGACCCAGAAATCTTTACGGAAACAACAACCTTTGATTTTGATAAATTAAATAAACGGATTCAAGAGTTGGCCTTTCTAAATCGTGGTCTTCAAATCTCCATCACAGATAAGCGTGAGGGGTTAGAACAAACTAAGCATTACCACTATGAAGGTGGGATTGCTAGTTACGTTGAATATATCAACGAGAACAAGGATGTAATCTTTGATACACCAATCTACACAGATGGTGAAATGGATGATATCACAGTTGAAGTAGCCATGCAGTACACAACAGGTTACCATGAAAATGTCATGAGTTTCGCCAATAATATTCATACCCATGAAGGTGGAACGCATGAGCAAGGTTTCCGTACAGCCTTGACACGTGTTATCAACGATTATGCTCGTAAGAATAAGTTACTGAAAGACAATGAAGACAACTTAACAGGAGAAGATGTCCGTGAAGGACTAACTGCAGTTATCTCAGTTAAACACCCAAATCCACAGTTTGAAGGACAAACCAAAACCAAACTGGGGAATAGTGAAGTAGTCAAGATTACCAATCGCCTCTTCAGTGATGCCTTCTCTGATTTCCTCATGGAAAATCCACAGATAGCTAAACGTATCGTGGAAAAAGGGATTTTGGCTGCTAAAGCTCGTGTGGCTGCCAAGCGTGCGCGTGAAGTCACTCGTAAAAAATCTGGTTTGGAAATTTCCAACCTTCCAGGTAAACTAGCAGATTGTTCTTCAAATAATCCTGCTGAAACAGAACTTTTCATCGTCGAAGGAGACTCAGCAGGTGGCTCAGCTAAATCTGGTCGTAACCGTGAATTTCAAGCTATCCTTCCAATTCGCGGTAAGATTTTGAACGTTGAAAAGGCAAGTATGGATAAGATTCTAGCTAACGAAGAAATTCGTAGTCTTTTCACTGCGATGGGAACAGGATTTGGTGCAGAATTTGATGTTTCAAAAGCTCGTTACCAAAAACTCGTTCTGATGACCGATGCCGATGTCGATGGAGCCCACATTCGTACACTTCTTTTAACCTTGATTTATCGTTATATGAAACCAATTCTAGAAGCTGGTTATGTTTATATCGCCCAACCACCAATCTATGGTGTTAAGGTTGGAAGCGAGATTAAAGAATATATCCAGCCAGGAGCAGACCAAGAAATTAAACTCCAAGAAGCCTTAGCCCGCCACAGTGAAGGTCGTGTCAAACCAACTATTCAGAGGTATAAAGGTCTTGGTGAAATGGACGATCATCAGTTATGGGAAACAACAATGGATCCCGAGCATCGCTTGATGGCCAGAGTTTCTGTGGATGACGCAGCTGAGGCAGATAAAATCTTTGATATGTTGATGGGGGATCGAGTAGAGCCTCGTCGTGAATTTATCGAAGAAAATGCCGTCTATAGTACACTTGATGTCTAAAAAATCGGGAGAAGTAGTTCCCTTGGTCTAAAAAATATGATATAATCATTACGATTGTTTCAAGTAAAAAAGGAGTTTAATATGTCTGGTAGTCTAGTAATATATCTTGCAATTGCAGTTGCAGTTTTCTTAGTGATTGCCTATGCTATCGCAATCTACGTACGAAAACGCAATGAAAGTAAATTAGCAATTTTAGAAGAGAAAAAAGAAGAGCTGTACAATCTTCCAGTAAACGATGAAGTTGAAGCTGTAAAAAACATGCATTTGATTGGACAAAGTCAAGTGACTTTCCGTGAATGGAATCAAAAATGGGTTGACCTATCTCTTAACTCTTTTGCCGATATCGAAAATAATCTTTTTGAGGCAGAAGGCTATAACAACTCATTCCGTTTTTTCAAGGCCAGTCATCAAATCGACCAAATTGAGAGCCAAATTACCTTGATTGAAGAAGATATTGCAGCAATTCGCAATGCTTTAGCAGATTTGGAGAAACAAGAGTCTAAAAATAGTGGACGTGTTCTTCATACCTTGGACTTGTTTGAAGAGTTACAACACCGAGTGGCTGATCATTCTGAAGAATATGGCCAAGGTTTATCTGAAATCGAAAAACAATTGGAAAATATCCAATCAGAGTTTTCTCAGTTTGTTACTCTAAACACTTCAGGTGACCCAGTAGAAGCTGCTGTGATTTTGGATAATGCTGAAAATCATATCTTGGCTTTGAGTCACATTGTTGACCGCTTGCCAGCGATTGTAAAAACATTATCTAAAGAGCTACCTGATCAATTGGATGATTTGGAGGATGGTTACCGTAAGCTTTTAGATGCTAACTATCATTTTGCTGAAACGGATATTGAATCTCGCTTCCAATTGCTTTATGAAGCTTTGAAGAAAAACCACGAAAATATTGCACAATTAGAGTTGGATAATGCTGAGTATGAAAATACTCAAGTTCAAGAAGAAATCAATTCACTCTATGATATCTTTACACGAGAAATCGCTGCTCAAAAAGTAGTAGAAGGCTTAGTTGCAACACTTCCTACATATTTGAAACACATGAAAGATAGTAATGCTGTTTTAGTGGAAGATATTCAACGATTGAGTAACAATTACCTGCTATCTGAAACGGATGTTAGTCATGTTCATAGATTACAAGCTGAGTTAGAATCTTTAGAAGAATCTGTATTGGAATTAAATTCTGAACAAGAGGAACATTCTGAACCTTATTCATTCCTTGAAGATCGCTTGGAAAACTTACAAGCGACTTTGAAGGAAATTGAAGATGAACAAGTTGCGGTTAGTCAACGTCTTGCTCAGATTGAAAAAGATGATATCAATGCTCGCCAGAAGGCAAATGTTTATGTTAATCGTCTTCACACAATTAAGAGATATATGGAAAAACGTAATCTTCCAGGTATTCCTCAGAATTTCTTACAGTTGTTCTTTACAGCAAGTAACCATACTGAAGAATTGATGGCTGAACTAGAAGAAGCTCGGGTTAATATCGAAGCTGTGAACCGGATGCTTGAAATTACAACAAATGATATGAACGCACTTGAAGAAGAAACCTATAATATTGTTCAATATGCAACATTGACAGAACAATTACTACAGTATTCGAACCGTTACCGCTCATTTGATGAACGAATTCAAGAAGCCTTTAATGAATCATTAGAAATTTTTGAAAAAGAATTTAATTACCATGCTTCATTTGATAAGATTTCGCAAGCTTTGGAAGTTGCAGAACCAGGTGTAACCAACCGTTTTGTCACTTCATACGAAAAAACACGTGAGACGATTCGTTTCTAACATAATAAAAAAGATTTGGTTCTGTGATAAGCAGCACCAAATCTTTTTTATTTATTCATTCATTGTTTTTAAAAATGCCCAGTTACCAATTGATCTTGAACCGTATTCTATCTCCATAAAGTTTAGTAGGACATAATCGTTTTTTTCGTAGAATGAGGCATTTCTAGCTGTGCTGGTAATGAAACCCAAGTGTTTACAGCCTTTTGATTTGACATAAGGTTCAATCCCTTGTGTCAGAAAAGTACTGCCAATTCCCTGTCCCTTACTTGCTGTATTAACAGCTAAAGCCATCAAATACCAATCAAACTCTCCTGCTTGTTCTAAGTGCTTTTTGGAACGTTTTATAAAGTCAAAGTATTTAAAAAGATTTCGTGGTCGAATGTAGCGAAAAATGTTTGTTCCGCCATTTCGTAGATAGGATAGTATACAGAAATCCTTTTGTTGCAAAAGGGCGACTGCAAGTAATTCTCCATCTTGTTCCGCAACCAAACAGTTTCCTTTTTGAATATAGACTCTAGTAAGCAGAATTTGCAATGTTTCTACAAAAGCAGGATAGGAGTCAGGTTTCTTCAAATCGTCTTTTAAAATCGTTAAAAAAGGATAGTCAAGAAAGGAATTAGCTAATAGTTTTCCAATTTTTTCGTACTCCTCAATTCTTGCCTCTCTATATATTATGTCTCCCATGTTCGTCTCCTTAGTTACCTATAAAACTGTGTTTGATAGGATTTTAAGATAAAAAATTGGAGAGTATTAAAAAAGCAAGTGAGAACCTCGTTTTGTGCTGTAAGGTTCAAAAAACTTTTTAATCTCTCCAAAATGTTATTTTGTTGGAATCGAAATTCCAATTAATTTTTCTGAATAGAGGGTTTTAATATTGGCCTCATCAATAGAGTCCTTATCAATTTTACGTTTCAAGAAAAACTCTTGGATGGCTTCGATTTCGGTTTCGCGAATAGCACGGTGTTTATTTGAGATGAGGATTTCATAGTGAAGCGGAGCTTGGGTAAAAATAACATCTGTATTTCCTGCTGAGTAAACTTCAACAAGGGTTGCATCTGTACTCTCTAGCTGGCTTTTTACAAGTTGCGAGTGTGAGTTTGTCGTATTGATAAGCTTCATAACATTTCCTCCGATTTTCTAATTCTATTATAGCACTTTTTAAATAAAGTAGCTTGATTTAGTCAATCTTATGCTGTTTTTTCCAAGATTGGATTGCCCATTTATGACTACCACGTTTGAGATTTTCAATAGCCTCGTCAATAGGGAACCAGGCAATATGATTAAAATCTTCTAATGGTTTTTGTACTTCTTTGAAGGAAGTCGCTTCATAAAGGTAGGCAGGATTGTAGTAGTAGGTATCACGGTGACGAGAGTAGAAATATTCGTCAGCTTGTCCATAGTAGGTACCAATTTCAGCTGTGAAGCCAAGTTCTTCAATCAATTCACGCTTTAGGGCTTCCTGATGGTTTTCACCTGCTTCAATTTCACCACCTGGTAGGAACCAAGCACCATTAGGTGCTTGAACAAGAACAATTTGTTTTCGCTCAGCATCAGGGATAACAGCATATACGCCATAACGAGAAACATAGTCTGTATTCGCTTTTTTTTCTCCGAAAGTTGGGTTTGCCATTGCATTTTCCTCATTATCTATTATCTTTATTATTATCTTAATGGACAAAGGCCGAGCTGTCAAGAATTTATAGTTATTTTAGTAAAAAGAAGCAGAAAATTTTCATTTTCTACTCCTTTTCTATAGGATTTATTTTTCTGTTTCAGAAGTTTTCACTTCAGCTTTTTTGGCAGACTTAATTTGTATCTTGCCCTTGCTGGTCATAACTGCCTTGAGGTCTTTTTCACTTGGGTTTTCAAGGTAGTAGTCAGTGATGGCGTCCTCGATATAGTCTTGAATGGTACGACGGAGTGGGCGAGCTCCCATTTTTGGGTCATAACCGAGGTCAACCAATTTTTCCTTGACCTTGTCTGTCACATCTAAATGAATGTTGTTGCTGGAGAGGCGCTTATTAACATCAGCTAGCATGAGCTCGACGATTTGAAGGAGATTATCCTTGCTGAGAGCTTTGAACTCGATGATGCCGTCAAAACGGTTCATAAACTCTGGGCTAAAGAAGTTACCGAGTTCACCGAGAACAGAGTTGGTACGTCCTTCGCGAGCTGCGCCAAAACCAACACTGGCTTCGGCCTTACCTGTACCTGCATTTGAGGTCATGATAATAATGGCGTCCTTGAAGCTAACGGTACGTCCTTGTCCATCTGTCAAACGACCATCGTCCAAGACCTGAAGGAACATATGCATGACATCTGGATGGGCTTTTTCTACTTCATCTAAGAGAATAAGAGAGTAGGGATTACGGCGGACTTTTTCCGTTAATTGCCCAGCTTCATCGTAGCCGACATAACCTGGAGGGGCACCGACTAACTTAGCAACGCTGTGTTTTTCCATGTATTCACTCATGTCAAAGCGAATCATGCTGTCAGCAGAACCAAAAAGTTCAATGGCTAGTTGTTTGGAAAGTTCTGTCTTACCGACACCCGTTGGTCCGACAAATAGGAAGCTTCCAATTGGGCGATTAGGCGTCCCAAGTCCAACACGATTACGGCGAATAGCCTTAGCAATCTTATCGACAGCATCGTCCTGTCCAATAACATGAGACTTGAGGTCTTCAGCTAGATGGATGAGTTGAGATTGTTCTTTCTCTTTCAAATCTCCAACAGGGATATTGGTTTTCTGTTCGATAATGTGCTCAATGGTTTTCTCACTGATGATAGGAGTATCTTGGTCTGTGACCTTTTTCTTTTGCATTTCCTTATATTTAGCAATCTGGTCACGGAAGTAGGCAGCTTTTTCAAAATCTTCCTCTCGTGTAGCTTGAGATTTGAGATTTTCAGCTTCAATCAAGCGTTGATCAATCACTTTAGGATCCACAAAATTCAAGGTTAAGTTCATCTTAGAACCTGCTTCATCTAGGAGGTCAATGGCCTTGTCAGGTAAGAAGCGATCTTGTATGTAGCGATTGGAAAGAGTTGCAGCTGCTTCAATTGCGGCATCGGTATATTGAACGTGGTGGTAGTCTTCGTATTTCTTTTGAATGCCTTTGAGGATAGTGATTGTTTCTTCCACCGTTGGTTCATCGACCTTAACCGGTTGCATACGACGCTCTAGGGCCGCATCCTTTTCAATGATACGGTATTCATTAAGGGTAGTAGCACCGACCAGTTGTAGTTCCCCACGAGCAAGGGCTGGCTTGAGGATATTTCCTGCATCCATATTGCCATCGCCTGCAGAACCTGCACCGACAATTTCATGGATTTCATCGATAAAGAGGATGATGTCCTCACGTTTGCGAATTTCTTCCATGAGCTTTTGCATGCGTTCTTCAAATTGTCCACGGATACCGGTTCCTTGAACTAGGCTAACCACATCCAGACGGATGACTTGTTTACCTTGTAGTTTATGTGGAACATCGCCATCAACGATTTTCTGAGCTAGACCTTCGACAACGGCAGTTTTTCCGACACCTGGTTCACCGATAAGAACAGGATTATTCTTGGTTCTGCGATTGAGAATCTCGATGACACGGATAATCTCATCATCGCGTCCAATAACGGGGTCGATATCGCCACGACGAGCAATCTCAGTTACATTGATACCAAATTCTTCTAGTAGGCCTTTTTCTTGGCTTGGAGGCGGAGTTTGGGCAGGTCCACGATTTTGGGAGCCATAACCGCCGTTTCCACCGTAGCCTCCACCTGATTGGGTTGGGGGAGTTGGAGGAGTATTGTTAGAAGGTCTGAAATTGTTTAGGTCATTGAAGAAATCGCCGAAAGGATCAAAGTCACGATTGTTCAGATCCGTCATACCTTGAAAGAGGCTATTGTTAGGATCTGTCTTGATAATCTTATAGCAGTTTTGACAGAGGTCAATTTGTTTTTGTTTTCCATTGAGATTGGTATAAAGATGAATTGTTGAGTCATTGATTTTACAGTTTTGACAAAGCATACATCTACCTCATTTCTTTCTTTAGCCTGACCTGTTTAAAGGTCAAAAATAGTCAAATTTCTATACTCTCATTATAACAGGATTGGGGTGTAAAGCAAGTAAAAAGATTGCAGCTTTGAGAAGTTGTTACAATGAAAATCTTTGGGAATTTGAGTTATAAAAAAATCCTATTTGTGAGACAAAAAGGATTTTGGTTAGACATGCAGGGGCAATCCCAGCTTGTTTTGTATTAGTAAAGGAGTTCGTAAATCTCCATTGCAATCAAGTCAATGCTGTCAAACGTATAAGTTTCGCGAGCTTCTACATCACGAAGGGTAAAGATTGATCCGTTTTCTTCGTCGTGGCTGTATGCAACTTCTGCAACAACAACTCCTTCGCGTTCAAAATTACGTTTTAAATTTCCGCCGTCTTTTGCCATTGCTTCAAGGCGGTTGATGATTCTAACCAAATGTGATTCCATTTTGATTCTCCTTCATTTCTTATCGTTACTATTTTACCATAAAGAAGGTCAACTTGCCTAGAAAAAACTAAGATTTCTCGCTAATTCTACCAGCTTAAAGATTTTTTGAATAAATTAGACAAAAGATTTGAATTTTAATTCAACTCATGTTATAATCATACAGTATTCTATTTTAGAAAGCAGTGAGACTATGAATTTTTCTTTTTTACCAAAGTATTTACCTTATTTTAACTATGGGGCTGTTGTGACGGTTCTCATTTCTATCTGCGTTGTCTTTTTTGGGACTATTTTGGGTGTTGTCTTGGCTTTTGGGCAACGTTCAAAGTTTAAACCGCTTGTTTGGCTTGCCAACTTGTACGTTTGGATTTTCCGTGGGACACCGATGATGGTTCAGATTATGATTGCCTTTGCTCTTATGCATATCAATGCTCCGACTATTCAGGTCGGGATTTTGGGTGTTGATCTTTCTCGTCTGATTCCAGGGATTTTGATTATCTCAATGAACAGTGGTGCTTATGTTTCTGAGACTGTTCGGGCTGGGATTAATGCGGTTCCAAAAGGTCAACTAGAGGCGGCCTATTCTTTAGGGATCCGTCCTAAAAATGCCATGCGCTATGTGATTTTGCCACAAGCTATCAAAAATATCTTGCCAGCATTGGGAAACGAATTTATCACTATTATCAAGGATAGTTCTCTCTTATCAGCTATTGGTGTCATGGAGTTGTGGAATGGGGCTACAACAGTTTCTACAACAACTTATCTACCTCTGACTCCACTTTTATTTGCAGCCTTTTACTATTTGATTATGACTTCTATTTTGACAGTGGCTTTGAAAGCTTTTGAAAAACGTATGGGACAAGGAGATAAGAAATAATGACAGAAACCTTGATAAAAATCGAAAATTTACATAAATCCTTTGGAAAGAATGAAGTATTGAAGGGCATCAACCTCGAGATTAAAAGAGGAGAAGTTGTCGTTATCATCGGTCCTTCAGGGAGCGGGAAATCTACCTTGCTTCGTTCTATGAATTTGTTGGAAGAAGCAACCAAGGGGAAGGTTATCTTTGAGGGAGTCGATATTACGGACAAGAAGAATGACCTGTTTGCCATGCGTGAGAAGATGGGCATGGTTTTCCAACAATTTAACCTCTTTCCTAATATGACTGTGATGGAAAATATTACCTTGTCACCTATCAAGACCAAAGGTGAAAGCAAGGCAGTTGCTGAGAAGAGAGCCCAAGAGCTTTTGGAAAAAGTTGGTTTGCCAGATAAGGCAACTGCTTATCCACAGAGTTTGTCTGGTGGCCAGCAACAACGGATTGCCATCGCGCGTGGGTTGGCTATGGAACCAGATGTTTTGCTCTTTGACGAGCCAACCTCAGCCTTGGACCCTGAGATGGTAGGAGAGGTACTGGCTGTTATGCAAGACCTTGCCAAGTCAGGAATGACCATGGTTATCGTAACACATGAAATGGGATTTGCCCGTGAGGTGGCAGACCGTGTCATCTTTATGGCAGACGGAGTGGTTGTTGAAGATGGGACACCTGAGCAGATTTTTGAACAGACCCAAGAACAACGGACTAAGGACTTCTTGAGTAAGGTTTTATAATCTATTTTAAAATTTCAAGACAAGATTAGTGAAAAGCTCGACCCGAGCTTTTTCTTATAGTTTGAAACTATAGGGTTGCCTAGGAAAGAAGTGTTAGAGGGGACTAGCAGTTTTTGGTATAATGTAAGATAGTTTGAAAGAAAAGAGAAGTGATATGACACAGATTATTGATGGGAAAGCTTTAGCGGCCAAATTGCAGGGGGAGTTGGCTGAAAAGACTGCAAAATTAAAGGAAGAATCAGGTCTAGTACCTGGTTTGGTAGTGATTTTGGTGGGAGACAATCCAGCCAGCCAAGTCTACGTTCGCAACAAGGAACGGTCAGCTCTCGCTGCTGGCTTCCGTAGTGAAGTAGTGCGAGTTCCAGAGACCATTACCCAAGCGGAATTGTTAGACTTGATTGCCAAATACAATCAAGATCCAGCTTGGCATGGGATTTTGGTCCAGTTACCTTTACCAAAACATATCAATGAAGAGGCAGTTTTATTAGCCATTGACCCCGAAAAAGATGTGGATGGTTTCCATCCCCTAAACATGGGTCGCCTCTGGTCTGGTCATCCAGTTATGATTCCTTCGACACCTGCAGGAATTATGGAGATGTTTCATGAATATGGGATTGATCTAGAAGGTAAAAATGCGGTCGTCATCGGTCGTTCAAATATCGTTGGAAAACCCATGGCCCAGCTTCTTTTGGCCAAGAATGCAACAGTGACCTTGACTCACTCACGGACTCATAATCTTGCTAAGGTGGCTGCAAAAGCGGATATTCTTGTGGTCGCAATTGGTCGTGCTAAGTTTGTGACTGCTGATTTTGTGAAACCAGGTGCGGTTGTCATCGATGTCGGGATGAACCGCTATGAAAATGGTAAGCTCTGTGGGGATGTGGATTATGAGGCAGTTGCCCCACTTGCTAGCCATATTACGCCAGTTCCTGGAGGTGTAGGTCCTATGACCATTACTATGCTGATGGAGCAAACTTATCAAGCAGCACTCCGGACATTGGAGAGAAAATTTTAAAAGTAAGTTTATAAAAGGAGGTATGCGCTTCCTTTTTGTTGTATAATGGAGTGAGGTGATTAGATGATTTTAAAAATTTATAATGGAGAATATAGTTTACAATGGGATAGAATATACTACTTAGCACTAATTGATTATCCAAATATTCAAGAGTGGGAATTAGAAAAAATTGCTAAATTTATAGCTTACGAAAAACTTCATAGACGTCAAACAAGTATTGAGTGTGCTGATTCTTGTTTAAAAAAAGAAATTTTAGATTACATCTGTCAGCATCCCTTTCTGCCACCATTTACCCCTACAGATAAAAGAGTAGCCTCGACTTATGATCTACATAAGAGGTTAGTGACTTCAGACTACTGTAGTCATACTACGACTATAGATGTAGCGATTTCTATCTTTAAAACAGGTCAGATTTTATCTGCTGTGAAAGCCTTTGGGCGAGATGCTGAGGAGTTGGTTTTGGATAGTAGAAATGCTGCATCGGATCCGATAGATTATTTTGACTATGTCATGTTAGGGTGGTCAAATACAAGTTCTGGTTATCGATTAGCGATGGAGCGTTTATTAGGTCGAGCTCCTTCAGAGAAAGAATTACAAGACAAGTTTATTCCTGGAGTAAGTTTTCATTTTATCTATACAGATTTGATTAAAGTTCCTGGTTATATTTTTGATGGTTACCATGCTGTAAAAATTAAGGACATGCTTAATTTATTAAGTGAGTTGTATATTTGCATTATTCCAACTCATAATAAGAGCCAATTTGAAAATATTATTCCAACCAAAATACAAGATAGGGTGTATTATCTTGACTATGCTGGAGAAGACTTAGAAGAGTGGACTAAGAAAGTCTATCAAGTTGTTTTAAAACAATCAGATAAAGGATAGTTGAGGAAAAACGATGAGAGTGATTGAGCAAGCATTATTAGAAAAAGTCATTATTGAACGTTCTCGCACCAGTCATAAAGGAGACTATGGTCGTTTGCTGTTGCTTGGTGGGACTTATCCTTATGGTGGTGCTATCATCATGGCTGCTTTGGCGGCTGTTAAAAGTGGAGCTGGTTTGGTGACCGTTGGAACGGACAGGGAAAATATCCCTGCTCTACACAGCCATTTGCCTGAGGCTATGGCCTTTTCTCTGCAAGACCAGCAATTGTTACAAGAGCAATTGGAGAAGGCAGAAGTTGTCTTGCTGGGACCTGGTTTACGAGACGATGCTTTTGGAGAAGATCTAGTAAAACAAGTCTTTGTTAATTTAAGCCAAAATCAGATTTTGATTGTAGATGGTGGTGCCCTGACCATTCTTGCTAGAACAAGTTTGTCATTTCAATCTAACCAGCTTATCCTAACTCCCCACCAAAAGGAGTGGGAAAAACTGTCTGGTATTGCTATTGAAAAGCAAAACGAAGATGCAACAGCTAGTGCCCTGACTTCCTTTCCTCAAGGAACAATTTTGGTGGAGAAAGGTCCAGCTACACGTATTTGGCAAGTTGGTCAATCTGATTATTACCAGTTACAGGTTGGCGGTCCCTATCAGGCAACTGGTGGTATGGGAGATACACTAGCTGGGATGATCGCAGGATTTGTAGGCCAATTCCGACAGGCCAGTCTCTACGAGCGTGTGGCAGTAGCGACTCATTTTCATTCAGCCATAGCCCAAGAACTATCTCAAGAATATTATGTGGTCTTGCCGACGGAAATCAGTAGCCGTCTTCCCAAAATAATGAAAAAAATATCTCAAAAAGGCACCTGATCGTTTCAGGCGCCTTTATATCTTTTAGAAAAATCCTTTAATCTTTCCAACGAGGCCATCTAGACCTTCAGAACCAGAAATCAACTGCTGAGCTTGCGCGAAGTATTCTCCGAGTTGATCTTGATTTTCTGCAACGAATGTTTTTGCAGCTTCAAAATCTTTTGTCTCGATTAGTTCTTTTACTTGATTAAACAAATCTAATGGGTTCATCTTATTTCTCCTTTTCTGTACTTACCTATTTAATCATCTTTATGATAAAAATCAACTTTAATTTTTAAAGAGCTTTCGAAATCTAGATTTAGGAATTTTTGATCTGTATACAAGCATGGAGAAAGAAAATTAGAAATCATAGATAAAAATGTTCGGTTTTTTTCAGTGTATCCATGAAATAAAAAGTGATACATGTTATAATAAAGTTAGCTCTTTAATGGAGGTGTTTGAGTGGAAAATCTGAAAAAAATGGCAGGTATCAAGGCTGCTGAATTTGTCAAGGATGGCATGGTAGTCGGACTTGGAACGGGTTCTACTGCCTATTATTTTGTAGAAGAAGTTGGTCGTCGTATCAAGGAAGAAGGATTGCAGATTACAGCTGTAACGACTTCTAGTGTGACTAGTAAACAGGCTGAAGGGCTTAATATCCCACTCAAGTCTATTGACCAAGTAGACTTTGTCGATGTGACAGTCGATGGGGCGGATGAAGTGGATAGTCAGTTTAATGGAATCAAAGGCGGTGGTGGTGCCCTCCTGATGGAGAAGGTTGTTGCAACGCCCTCAAAAGACTACATTTGGGTAGTGGATGAAAACAAGCTGGTCGACAAACTAGGTGCTTTTAAATTGCCTGTAGAAGTGGTTCAGTATGGCGCAGAACAAGTCTTTCGTCGTTTTGAGCGAGCTGGCTACAAACCAAGTTTCCGTGAAAAAGACGGCCAACGTTTTGTGACGGATATGCAGAACTTTATCATTGACTTAGCCTTGGATGTCATCGAAGATCCAATTGCTTTCGGACAAGAATTGGACCATATCGTTGGTGTCGTGGAGCACGGCTTGTTTAACCAAATGGTGGATAAGGTCATCGTTGCTGGACGAGACGGGGTTCAGATTTTAACTTCAACAAAAACAAGATAACTAAAATAATAAGGAGATACACTATGTCAAAATTTAATCGTATTCACTTGGTAGTACTGGATTCTGTAGGAATCGGTGCTGCACCAGATGCCAATAACTTTGTCAATGCAGGGGTTCCAGACGGAGCTTCGGACACACTGGGACACATTTCAAAAACAGTTGGTTTGAATGTGCCAAACATGGCTAAAATCGGTCTTGGAAATATTCCTCGGGAAACTCCTCTTAAGACTGTAGCAGCCGAAAGCAATCCAACAGGATATGCAACAAAATTAGAGGAAGTATCTCTTGGTAAGGATACCATGACTGGACACTGGGAAATCATGGGGCTTAATATTACTGAGCCTTTTGATACTTTCTGGAACGGATTCCCAGAAGAAATCCTGACAAAAATCGAAGAATTTTCAGGACGTAAGGTCATTCGTGAAGCCAATAAACCTTACTCAGGTACAGCTGTTATCGATGATTTTGGACCTCGTCAGATGGAAACTGGAGAGTTGATTATCTATACTTCAGCTGACCCTGTTTTGCAAATTGCTGCCCACGAAGACATCATTCCTCTGGATGAATTGTACCGTATCTGTGAATACGCTCGTTCGATTACACTTGAACGTCCTGCCCTTCTTGGTCGTATCATTGCTCGCCCTTATGTAGGTGAACCAGGTAACTTCACTCGTACAGCCAACCGTCGTGACTTGGCCGTATCTCCATTTGCACCGACTGTTTTGGATAAATTGAATGAAGCTGGTATCGATACTTACGCTGTTGGTAAAATCAACGATATCTTTAACGGTGCGGGTATCAACCATGACATGGGTCACAACAAGTCAAACAGCCACGGAATTGATACACTATTGAAGACGATGGGTCTTGCTGAGTTTGAAAAAGGATTCTCTTTCACAAACTTGGTTGACTTTGATGCCCTTTACGGCCACCGTCGTAATGCTCACGGTTACCGTGATTGCTTGCATGAGTTTGATGAACGCTTACCTGAAATTATCGCAGCTATGAGAGAGAATGACCTTCTCTTGATTACTGCGGACCATGGAAATGACCCAACTTACGCAGGAACAGACCACACTCGTGAATATATTCCATTGTTGGCTTACAGCCCTGCCTTTAAAGGAAATGGGGTCATTCCAGTCGGACATTTTGCAGATATATCAGCGACTATTGCCGATAACTTTGACGTGGAAACTGCCATGATTGGGGAAAGCTTCTTAGATAAATTGGTATAAGATGACGCGTTTTACTTTGCTGGTGAGAGGCATTAATGTTGGTGGCAAGAATAAGGTCGTCATGGCGGATCTTCGTCAAGAATTGACAGAGTTGGGACTGGAAAAGGTTGAAACTTATATCAACAGTGGCAATATTTTCTTTACATCGACAATCCCTAAAGCCCGGTTGATTGAAAAATTAGAGGTTTTCTTTGAAGTCCATTATCCATTTATTCAAAGTTTTTCTTTACTGAGTCAAGAAGACTATGAAGCAGAGCTGAAGAATCTGCCAGCTTGGTGGAACGAAGACATGGCTCGAAAGGATGTTCTCTTCTACACGGAGGACTTGGATGGGGAGCAAGTCATCGAGAAGGTTAAAAGTTTAGAGCTGAAAGATGAAGTGGTTCATTTTGGAAAACTTGGTATTTTCTGGGGAAAATTCTCTGAAGAATCTTACTCTAAGACTGCCTATCACAAGTACTTGCTCAAGATGCCTTTCTATCGCAATATTACCATTCGCAATGCCAAAACCTTTGACAAAATCGGTCAAATGCTAAAAACTAATAAAGGAGACACATGATGACATTTTTAGATAAAATCAATGAAACAGCTACCTTTCTGAAAGACAAGGGAATTGCAGCCCCTGAGTTTGGTTTGATCCTTGGATCAGGCCTAGGAGAATTAGCAGAAGAAATCGAAAATCCAGTTGTAGTAGATTATGCAGAAATTCCAAATTGGGGTCGTTCAACAGTAGTTGGTCACGCTGGGAAATTGGTATATGGTGAACTGGCAGGTCGCAAGGTCTTGGCTCTTCAAGGTCGTTTCCATTTCTACGAAGGCAATCCTTTGGATGTCGTGACTTTTCCAGTTCGTGTGATGAAAGTTCTTGGATGTGAAGGTGTCATTGTAACCAATGCAGCTGGTGGTATTGGATATGGTCCTGGTACTTTGATGGCTATCTCAGATCATATCAATATGACGGGGCAAAACCCATTAATGGGTGAAAACTTGGATGACTTTGGTCCACGTTTCCCAGATATGTCTAAAGCCTATACTCCAGAATATCGTGCTACTGCCCATGAAGTGGCTAAGAAACTTGGTATCAAACTAGACGAAGGTGTCTATATCGGTGTAACTGGTCCGACTTATGAAACACCAGCAGAGATTCGTGCCTATAAGACATTGGGAGCGGATGCAGTTGGTATGTCTACTGTTCCGGAAGTGATTGTGGCAGCTCACTCTGGCTTGAAAATACTAGGAATTTCATGTATCACTAACTTTGCAGCTGGTTTCCAAGAAGAACTCAACCACGAAGAAGTTGTAGAAGTGACCGAACGTGTCAAAGGCGACTTTAAAGGCTTGCTGAAAGCGATTCTTGCAGAATTATAATCAATACTTATCATAGAAAGGTAGAGTAAGGTGTTCTGATTTGAACACGAGTGGAAAACTTTTCTAAACACTTAGAAAGGTAAACTATAGAAATGAAAGTGCATTTTATACTACATGAGAGTTTTGAAATTCCAGGTGCTTATCTAACTTGGGCTCAATCAAGAGGTCATGACATTGGAATAACAAAGGTTTATAAGGAAGAAGCTTTACCCCAAACAGTTTCTGATATTGATTTTCTTATCATTATGGGAGGTCCTCAATCTCCTGATGAAGATAAAGAACATTTCCCTTATTATCATCCAAAAGAAGAAATTAGACTCATTCGACAAGCAATAGAAGAAGATAAGTATATTGTAGGTGTATGCTTAGGGGCGCAACTACTTTCTGTTGCTTATGGGGGGCAATATGAGCACAGTCCTGAAAGAGAAATAGGTGTATTCCCTATTAGGATGACTAGTCAAGGACTAGCAGATAAACACCTCAAACATTTTGGTAGCGAGCTTTTAGTTGGTCACTGGCATGGTGATATGCCGGGATTGACAGACGAAGCGGTAATCCTTGCTACCAGTCAAGGTTGTCCGCGACAGATTGTTTGCTTTAGCCCTAAACATTATGCTTTTCAAGTGCATTTAGAGTTTGATTTAGAAGCGATTGATTTATTGGTTGCTGCGGATAGTGAAGAACGATTGATAGAACAACATCAAACATTATCTTTTGTTCAATCACCCGAAGAATTGCGTGGTAACGATTATTCTGAAATGAATGCAAAATTGCATAATTTTTTAGATTCGCTTACAAATTAGAATTACAGACAAACTAGATATTTTAATTTGTGCTAGTTTTTACAAAATATCAAAAATAAGAAAGGTAGAGTGTGTGTTCTGATTTGAACACGATCGGAAAACTTGGAAAATAGATAATCTGACTGAGAAATCAGGATTTCTCGTCAGATTCCTAATTTTCAGTCGTTTTCTTCTCGCTCTCTAATCTTCATAAAATAAAGAAAGGATGGGTTAACTGTATTCATTGAACTGAATACGGGCGGAGAACTGTGTAAAAAAGATAAATTGTCTAGCATCTGCGATGCGTCGTCAGTTTCCTATTTTTACTTTGTTCCCTGTCGCCCTTTATATCTTAATTATGTCTATCCATATTGCTGCTCAGCAGGGTGAAATTGCTGATAAAATTCTTCTTCCTGGGGATCCTCTTCGTGCTAAGTTTATTGCGGAGAATTTCCTTGAAGATGCTGTTTGTTTTAACGAAGTGCGTAACATGTTTGGTTATACAGGTACTTATAAGGGTCACCGTGTTTCTGTTATGGGAACTGGGATGGGGATGCCATCCATTTCCATCTATGCGCGTGAGTTGATTGTCGACTATGGCGTTAAGAAATTGATCCGTGTCGGTACAGCCGGTTCTTTGAATGAGGATGTTCACGTTCGTGAATTGGTCTTGGCGCAAGCAGCTGCTACCAATTCAAACATTGTTCGGAACGACTGGCCTCAATACGATTTCCCTCAAATCGCTAGCTTTGATTTGCTAGATAAAGCCTACCATATTGCCAAAGACCTTGGTATGACGACCCACGTTGGTAACGTCTTGTCATCAGATGTTTTCTATTCAAACTACTTTGAAAAGAACATTGAGCTTGGTAAATGGGGTGTGAAAGCCGTGGAAATGGAAGCAGCAGCACTTTACTATCTGGCAGCTCAACACCATGTAGATGCGCTAGCTATCATGACCATTTCTGATAGTTTGGTCAATCCTGACGAAGATACAACTGCAGAAGAACGCCAAAATACCTTCACTGATATGATGAAGGTTGGTTTAGAAACCTTGATTGCTGAATAAAAGGGAACACAAAAGGAAGATTTTCTGGATGAAAATCTTCCTTTTTTAGTCATTCAGTCCATACTGTGACCTAAATGAATGTTGCTCTATCGTCTATTTTTTAAGAGATTGCAAGAAATAATCAATCTCTGCTTGAGAATGGAGAATATGCATCTTTTCAGGGTAGGTATCACTTAATTTTTGGTATCTTTCCTTAGCATTATTTGTTCGGCCGTCCCAAAGAATCCATCGAATAAACTCCCAATTAAATTGTTCTTGACAACCAGCTGCCATACTTTCTCTGACCTTGCCTCGGTATGTGAGATAACGTTTAAAGGCTCGAAAGAGACAGGTCAATGGCGAAAAATTAAGAAAGATGATTTGGTCAGCTTCCTGCATTCTTTCTTCGTAATAGCACCAAGAATAATTCCCATCAGTGATCCAAGCTTCATGCTTGGTGAGAAAGCTTTTCATCTCGGTCAACATCCATTCTTGGTCACTGTCTTGCCAACCGGGTTGAAATTGGAGTGTGTCCATGTGAAGTTTTGGGATTGAGTAGTAGAGAGATAACTTTTCAGCTAGAGTTGACTTACCAGCACCAGAATATCCGATGATTGCGATTTTCATTTTCTACCTTTTCCTATTTGGGGACAAAAAAACAGCCTCATGGACTGTTTCTTATTTAGCAAGTTTAGCTGAAAGACGAGCTTTATCGCGGCTTGCTTTGTTTTTGTGAATCAAACCTTTAGTTTCTGCTTTATCGATAGCTGAGCTAGCAGCACGGAAAAGTTCTTCAGATGGGTTTGCTTCGAAAGCTTTGATAGCAGTACGCATAGCTGATTTTTGAGCTGAGTTCTTTTCGTTTTGTTTAACGTTCAATTCAGCGCGTTTGATAGCTGATTTAATGTTTGCCAATGTTCTTACCTCCATATTTACTAACTATACTATTATATCTGAAAACTTACGTTTTGACAAGGGAAAATTATTTTTTTAAGTAAATTTCATCGATTTCATGGTTCTTTGTTTTATGAAGAATCACTTCCGCACGATTTCTAGTTGGTTCAATATAATTTTGCAGATTTGTGAGATTGATACTGGTCCAGACCTGATGGGCAAAGGCTTCCACTTCCCCAATCGGCATTTGAGTAAAACGATAGTAGTAGCTATCAGGGTCGTTTTGAGCTAGGCTCAGCATTTTCAAGAAACGATCAAGATACCAACTCTCGATGTCATCTACTGAGGCATCAACATAGATTGAAAAGTCAAAGAAGTCAGTGATATAGAGACGCTCGTTTTGTGGATTCTGAAAGACATTAATCCCCTCAACAATTACAAAGTCTGCAGCTTTGACGCTTTGTTTTTCCTCAGGTACGATGTCGTAGACTTCATGAGAATAGACAGGAATATCCACATCTTGTCCATTTTTGATGCGATCCAGGAAGTTGAGAAGAGCTTCCATATCATAGCTTTCAGGAAATCCCTTGCGATTTAAAATCCCTTGCTCAATCAAGGTCTGGTTGGGATAGAGGAAGCCGTCAGTTGTTACCAACTCAACCTTAGCATCTGTAAGCGTACGGGATAGCAAGATTTGAAGTAGTCGACTGGTTGTGGATTTTCCAACGGCAACACTCCCAGAAACCCCAATGATAAAAGGCTGGGCTTTGCTTTCACGTTGGAGGAAGATTCCTTTTGAAAAGGCTAAATCGTCCTTGGTACGCTTGTAAATCTGGATGAGATGGGCTAGGGGAAGATAGACATCAGTAACATCCTGTAAACTAATCTGGTCATTAAAACTCTTGATGGATTCTAATTCCTCTTCTGTCAAAGGAGGTGTCGTCTTTCGATGCAATGATTGCCAAGTCTGGCGACTGATTTTTTCAAAATGTAAAAATTCGTTTGTCATAAGTTTGTCTTTCTGATTCGATATCTTAGTATAGCATATTTTGGGACTAAAAACATCTAGTATCTGATAGAAAAAGTTTCTTTTGATTAGAAAAATAATGACAAACTAGATCGTATTGTCAAATTACTTGGAAACGGTTTAATATTTCGATAAATTATGGTAAAATAGTTTCATGAGTAAAATGTATTATGCAGAGAATCCTGACGCTGCTCACGACATTCATGAGTTGAGAGTGGACTTGTTGGGAGAAAAAATGACCTTTTTGACAGATGCGGGTGTTTTTAGCAAGAAAATGATTGACTTTGGCAGTCAACTTTTGCTCAAGTGTCTTGAGGTCAACCAAGGAGAGACTGTCCTTGATGTAGGCTGTGGTTATGGGCCTCTGGGCTTGTCCTTGGCTAAGGCTTATGGAGTTCAGGCGACCATGGTCGATATCAATAATCGTGCCTTGGATTTGGCGCGACAAAATGCTGAACGAAATAAAGTAGAAGCGACGATTTTCCAGTCCAACATCTATGAACAAGTTGAAGGGAAATTTGACCATGTCATTTCCAATCCTCCTATCCGTGCGGGCAAGCAAGTGGTTCATGAAATCATTGAGAAAAGTAAAGATTTCTTGGAAACTGGTGGAGATTTAACAATCGTTATCCAGAAAAAACAAGGGGCCCCAAGTGCTAAATCCAAGATGGAAGAGGTGTTTGGCAATTGCGAAATCTTAAAAAAAGATAAGGGATACTATATCCTTAGAAGTGTGAAAGAATGAGAGCAGTTGATTTAATCCAAAAGAAACGAGATGGTCAAGAACTGACTTCGAGTGAAATTGAGTGGCTGGTTGAAGGCTATGTGTCAGGAACTATCCCTGATTATCAGATGTCTGCTTTTGCTATGGCTGTCTATTTCAAACGAATGACGACTCGAGAAATCTCTGACCTAACTATGAAGATGGTCAAGACAGGGCAAGAGTTTGATTTATCAGCTATTGATGGGGTTAAGGTTGACAAGCATTCTACGGGTGGTGTTGGTGATAAGGTAACCTTGATTTTGGCTCCTCTTGTTGCTAGCTTTGGTGTGCCTGTAGCCAAAATGAGTGGTCGTGGTCTCGGCCATACTGGTGGGACAATTGATAAATTGGAGTCCATTAAGGGCTATCAAGTAGAGCGTAGTCAAGAAGATTTTATTCGTCAGGTTCAGGATATTGGTGTATCTGTCATTGGGCAATCAGACCAGCTGGTCAAAGCAGATAAGCTTCTCTATGCCCTTCGTGATGTGACCGCAACTGTCGACACGATTCCTTTGATTGCGAGTTCGGTGATGAGCAAGAAAATCGCGGCAGGAGCGGATGCTATTTTGCTTGACGTAACTGTCGGAGAGGGTGCTTTCATGAAGACGGTTGATGAGGCACGCGAATTGGCTCAAACCATGGTGGATCTTGGTAAGGCTGTTGGTCGGAAGACGGTAGCAGTCATTACGGATATGAGTCAGCCCTTGGGACGAGCGATTGGAAATCGCCTTGAAATCCTTGAGGCATTGGAGATTTTACAAGGTCAAGGCCGTCAGGATATTACCCACTTCATCTGTGAATTGGCTCAAATTATGCTTGGTCTGGCAAATGTAAATAAAACAGTTGAAGAAGTTCGCCAACATCTTGAAAATGATCAAGCGCTAGCTAAGTTTGAGGAGATGGTCCAAGCCCAAGGTGGAGACTTGGAAGACCTCTATCGTCCTGTAAATGTAGCCCATGTGGTGGAAATCCCTGCCCAGGAAACGGGTATTATCTCAGCTCTTCCAGCCATGGAATTTGGTCTTTATGCCATGAGACTGGGTGCTGGTCGTGCAGTTAAGTCTGATGCCTTGGACTATGAAACAGGAATTGTTTTTGAAAAGAAAGTTGGAGATTCCGTTCAACAGGGAGAAATTGTTGCAAAAGTATACACAAATGGGAAAATTTCTCCTCAGCTAGTTACAGATTTTCAAAAATATGTTAAAATAAATGATAGGGTGCAAAGTTTACGAGAAATTATAGAAATTATCTCATAAACCGCAGGAGAATCCGAATATGAAATTAAATAAATATATCGATCATACGCTTTTAAAACAAGATGCAACAGAAAATCAAATTGATTGTTTGTTGTCTGAAGCTAGAGAGTATGATTTTGCCAGTGTTTGCGTTAATCCGACCTGGGTTGAACATGCTAAAAAAGGTCTTGAAGACACAGATGTCAAGGTCTGCACAGTAGTAGGTTTCCCCTTGGGAGCAACAACTTCAACTGTGAAAGCTTTTGAAACAAAAGAAGTTATCCAAAATGGTGCAGATGAGATTGATATGGTGATCAATGTTGGAGCTCTCAAATCAGGTAATCTTGATTTGGTTGAGTCAGATATTCGCGCAGTCGTGGAAGCAAGTGGTGACAAGTTAGTGAAAGTCATTATTGAAGCTTGCCTGCTGACCGACCAAGAAAAAGTTGTGGCTTGCCAATTAGCTCAAAAAACTGGAGCTGATTTTGTTAAAACATCTACTGGTTTTTCAACTGGTGGCGCTACGGTAGCAGATGTCAAATTGATGCGTGAAACAGTTGGACCTGATATGGGTGTCAAGGCTGCTGGTGGAGCTCGTTCTTATGCAGATGCTCTTGCCTTTGTGGAAGCAGGGGCGACCCGTATCGGAACGTCAGCTGGGGTAGCAATTCTAAAAGGAGAATTGGCAGATGGCGACTACTGAGTTGATTGAACTGGCAATTGAAACCAGCAAACATGCCTATGTCCCCTATTCTCACTTTCCTATCGGAGCAGTTTTAGTGGCAAAAGACGGAAGTGTTTACACGGGAGTGAATATCGAAAATGCTAGCTATCCTTTGACCAATTGCGGTGAGAGAACAGCCATTTTTAAGGCTATATCTGAAGGACAAAGAGAATTTTCCGAATTGATTGTCTATGGACAAACTGAAAAACCGATTTCACCATGTGGCGCTTGTCGCCAAGTAATGGTCGAGTTTTTTGAACAAGATCTAAAAGTGACCTTAGTCGCAAAAGATAAATCGACGGTCGAGATGACGGTCGGGGAATTACTTCCATATTCTTTTACAGACTTAAATTAGTCTGAGTCGCTCTTTGAGTGGCAAGGGTCTTTGTGACCAATCAATCCATACTTGCAACATCGTTGCACATCTTATTTAGGAGGTTCAGTAATGAACAAGAAACAATGGCTAGGCCTTGGTCTAGTTGCAGTGGCAGCAGTTGGACTTGCTGCATGTGGTAACCGCTCTTCTCGTAAGGCAGATTCATCTTCTGATGTGAAGACAAAAGCAGCAATCGTCACTGATACTGGTGGTGTTGATGACAAATCATTCAACCAATCAGCTTGGGAAGGTTTGCAAGCTTGGGGTAAAGAACACAACCTTTCAAAAGATAAAGGTTTCACTTACTTCCAATCAACAAGTGAGGCTGACTATGCTAACAACTTGCAACAAGCGGCTGGAAGTTACAACCTAATCTTCGGTGTTGGTTTTGCCCTTCACAATGCAGTTAAAGATGCAGCAGAAGAGCACACTGATTTGAACTATGTTTTGATTGATGATGTGATTAAAGATAAAAAGAATGTTGCTAGTGTAACATTTGCTGATAATGAATCTGCTTACCTCGCAGGTGTGGCTGCAGCAAAAACAACTAAGACAAAACAAGTTGGTTTTGTAGGTGGTATGGAGTCAGAAGTTATCTCTCGTTTTGAAGCTGGTTTCAAGGCAGGTGTTGCCTCAGTAGATTCATCTATCAAAGTACAAGTTGACTATGCTGGTTCATTTGGTGATAATGCCAAAGGTAAAACAATTGCAGCGGCACAATACGCAGCTGGTGCAGACGTTGTTTACCAAGTAGCTGGTGGTACAGGTGCAGGTGTCTTTGCAGAAGCAAAATCACTTAACGAAAGTCGTCCTGAAAATGAAAAAGTTTGGGTTATCGGTGTTGACCGTGACCAAGAAGCAGAAGGTAAATACACTTCTAAAGATGGTAAAGAATCAAACTTTGTTCTTGTATCTACTTTGAAACAAGTTGGTACAACTGTAAAAGATATTTCTAACAAGGCAGAAAAAGGTGAATTCCCTGGTGGTCAAGTAATCGTTTACTCATTGAAGGATAAAGGGGTTGACTTGGTAGTAACAAACCTTTCAGAAGAAGGTAAAAAAGCTGTCGAAGATGCTAAAGCTAAAATCCTTGATGGAAGCGTAAAAGTTCCTGCAAAATAATGGATGGAAGTTATTTCTTAGGAAGCGGCCATCGGCCGCTTTTTAAGAGTTGAGACAAAGTCATTTTGTCTCAATAAAGCTTGCTAGTTTGTCTAGTAGCAAGCTTTATTGAAATAAAATAAGACTCTGAAAGGAAGAGCACATGGCACACGAAAATGTCATTGAGATGCGTGATATTACCAAGGTGTTTGGTGAATTTGTTGCCAACGACAAAATCAACCTGCACCTACGAAAAGGTGAAATTCATGCACTTTTAGGAGAAAATGGGGCTGGTAAGTCCACGCTCATGAACATGTTAGCAGGGCTTCTTGAACCAACTAGTGGTGAAATTGTGGTCAACGGTCAAGTTGTCAACCTCGACTCACCATCAAAAGCGGCTAGCTTAGGAATTGGAATGGTTCACCAGCACTTTATGTTGGTAGAAGCTTTCACAGTGGCTGAAAATATCATTTTAGGTAGTGAATTGACTAAAAATGGTGTGCTAGATATCGCTGGAGCTAGCAAAGAAATCAAGGCTCTTTCTGAACGTTATGGCTTAGCTGTTGACCCTTCTGCCAAGGTGGCAGACATCTCAGTTGGAGCCCAACAACGTGTAGAAATTTTAAAAACCCTTTATCGGGGGGCTGATATCCTTATCTTTGACGAACCAACGGCCGTTTTGACTCCATCAGAAATTGATGAGTTGATGGCTATTATGAAAAATCTTGTCAAAGAAGGGAAATCAATTATCTTGATTACCCACAAGTTGGACGAGATTCGCGCAGTTTCTGACCGCGTTACAGTTATCCGTCGTGGGAAATCAATTGAAACAGTCGAAATTGCAGGAGCTACCAATGCTGATTTGGCGGAAATGATGGTGGGACGTTCAGTTTCCTTTAAAACAGAGAAACAAGTATCTCAACCAAAAGAAGTTGTCTTGTCTATTAAAGACTTGGTGGTCAATGAAAACCGCGGTGTTCCAGCTGTTAAAAATCTGTCCTTGGATGTTCGTGCTGGAGAGATTGTTGGTATTGCGGGGATTGATGGGAATGGTCAGTCTGAACTGATTCAAGCCATCACAGGTCTTCGCAAGGTTGAATCTGGTAGCATCGAGCTAAAAGGAGATTCAATTGTAGGCTTGCACCCACGTCAGATTACAGAGTTGAGTGTTGGGCACGTTCCAGAAGACCGTCACCGTGATGGCTTGATTTTGGAAATGATGATTTCTGAAAATATTGCCCTTCAAACCTACTACAAAGAACCACATAGTAAAAATGGAATTTTGAACTATTCAAATATTACTTCTTATGCTAAAAAGCTAATGGAAGAATTTGATGTTCGTGCTGCCAGTGAATTTGTGCCTGCAGCTGCACTCTCAGGAGGAAATCAACAAAAAGCAATAATTGCTCGTGAAATTGATCGTGATCCTGATCTCCTTATCGTCAGCCAGCCAACTCGTGGTTTGGATGTCGGTGCCATTGAATATATCCACAAACGCTTGATTGAAGAGCGTGATAATGGGAAGGCTGTCCTGGTTGTCAGCTTTGAACTAGATGAGATTTTAAACGTCTCAGACCGTATTGCCGTTATCCACGATGGTAAGATTCAAGGTATTGTATCACCAGAAACAACCAATAAACAAGAACTTGGTGTCTTGATGGCTGGTGGAAACTTGGGAAAGGAGAAGAGTGATGTCTAAAAAATTACAACAAATTTCGGTTCCCTTGATTTCTGTCTTCCTAGGAATTTTACTTGGAGCCATTGTCATGTGGATCTTCGGTTATGATGCTATTTGGGGCTATGAAGAATTGTTCTATACAGCCTTTGGTAGCCTGCGTGGAATTGGAGAAATCTTCCGTGCTATGGGGCCTCTGGTCTTGATTGGTCTTGGTTTTGCCGTTGCCAGTCGAGCTGGTTTCTTTAACGTCGGGCTTCCTGGTCAGGCTTTGGCAGGTTGGATTCTCAGTGGTTGGTTTGCCCTATCGCATCCAGATATGCCACGTCCCTTGATGATTCTAGCGACTATCGTGATTGCCTTGATCGCTGGAGGGATTGTCGGAGCGATTCCGGGTATTCTTAGAGCCTATCTAGGGACGTCAGAGGTTATCGTAACCATCATGATGAACTACATTGTCTTGTATGTAGGAAATGCCTTTATCCATGCTTTCCCTAAAGACTTCATGCAAAGTACAGATTCGACCATTCGTGTTGGGGCTAATGCAACCTACCAGACACCTTGGTTGTCTGAGTTGACTGGTAACTCACGGATGAATATTGGTATTTTCTTTGCCATCATTGCCGTTGCAGTTATTTGGTTCATGCTCAAGAAAACAACCCTTGGTTTTGAAATCCGTGCTGTTGGTCTCAATCCACATGCTTCAGAATATGCTGGTATTTCTGCAAAAAGAACGATTATCCTCTCAATGATTATTTCAGGTGCCTTGGCAGGTCTTGGTGGAGCTGTAGAAGGGCTTGGAACCTTCCAGAACGTCTATGTTCAAGGGGCGTCATTGGCTGTTGGATTTAACGGAATGGCGGTTAGTTTGCTTGCGGCCAACTCACCAATTGGTATTCTCTTTGCAGCCTTCCTATTTGGTGTTCTCCAAGTTGGAGCTCCTGGTATGAATGCGGCGCAGGTACCGTCTGAGCTTGTCAGCATTGTAACAGCGTCTATTATCTTCTTTGTCAGTGTTCATTATCTTATCGAACGCTTTGTCAAACCGAAAAAACAAGTTAAAGGAGGTAAGTAAAGATGTCTATTACAACCTTGCTCACCCTCTTGGTGTCTTCTATGCTGATTTACTCAGCGCCCCTCATCTTTACAAGTATTGGTGGTGTTTTCTCTGAACGTGGTGGTGTCGTAAACGTCGGCCTTGAAGGAATTATGGTTATGGGTGCCTTTTCTGGAGTTGTCTTTAACCTTGAATTTGCAGAACAATTTGGAGCAGCAACTCCATGGCTATCCTTGCTTGTAGCAGGATTGGTTGGAGGCCTCTTCTCTATCATCCACGCAGCAGCGACGGTTCATTTCCGTGCAGACCATGTTGTCAGCGGTACGGTATTGAACTTGATGGCGCCTGCCTTGGCTGTTTTCTTGGTGAAAGTGCTTTATAACAAAGGACAAACCGACAACCTAAGTCAGACTTTTGGACGTTTTGACTTCCCAGTCTTGGCAAATATCCCAGTTATCGGTGATATCTTCTTCAAGTCAACTAGTCTACTTGGTTATCTAGCGATTGCCTTCTCGTTCCTCGCTTGGTTTATCCTCTTCAAGACTCGATTTGGTCTTCGACTCCGCTCTGTAGGTGAGCATCCTCAAGCAGCGGATACCTTGGGAATCAATGTCTACAAGATGAGATATTTAGGGGTTATTATTTCCGGTTTCCTAGGTGGAATTGGTGGAGCGATTTATGCTCAATCAATCTCAGTTAACTTCTCAGTGACAACTATTGTTGGACCTGGATTTATCGCCCTTGCTGCGATGATCTTTGGGAAATGGAATCCAATCGGAGCCATGCTTTCTAGTCTCTTCTTTGGACTTTCACAAAGTTTGGCTGTTATCGGCTCTCAATTGCCATTCCTACAAGGAGTGCCTGCGGTTTACCTTCAAATCGCACCTTACGTTTTGACCATTCTTGTCTTGGCAGCCTTCTTTGGAAAAGCAGTCGCACCAAAAGCAGATGGTATCAATTACATCAAATCAAAATAAGTATACAAAAAAACGTCAGTTCTGTTCAAACTGGCGTTTATTTTTTAGAATTTTGATGGGTTAAGTTCAATCCCCAAGGGACTAAATTTTCAGTCTTGTTTTTGATACGAGCGACATTATCCTTATGACGAATGATAATCAAACTAGCAAGAGCTAGGATAATAGCGATGAATAGAGGGTCATAGTTGCTCAGGATAAAACCAAAAAGTGGAAAGAGTAGAACTCCGATGACAGCCGCGATAGATGCTGTGACACTAGATAGTGAAATCATACTGCCAAGATAGAGGGTTCCAAAGAAAACAACTGCTAGATAGAGACAGAAGACAGGTGCAAATCCGAAAACCACTCCAGCACTAGTTGCGACAGCCTTGCCTCCCTTAAATCCTGCAAAGATAGGGAAGGTATGGCCGATTACAGCCAAAAGTCCAAAGATGAGAGGCGAAACGCCTTGCAGATGAAAAATAATTGGAAGAAGTGTTGCTAGAGTTCCTTTGAAAAAGTCAATGACAAAGGTCGCCATACCTGCTTTCTTTCCTAAAATGCGGAAAGTATTGGTTGTTCCGGTATTTCCAGAACCATGTTCACGCAGATTGATTTGAAAGAATACTTGTCCAATCCAGAGACCAGACGGAATCGAACCCAGCAGATAGGCTAGGATTAATAAAACTATTGTAATCATACTCCTATTATATCATGAAATGGAGAAGAAAGGCAGAGAATCTCTTCTGAAATTGTCACAGCGGAGAAAGAAAAATTTTGCAAAATCCTTAGAAAACCTGTAGAATAGTAAAGATGAACGAATAGGAGGTTCCTTGTGTCAAAAAAGGAAATCAATATTAACAATTATAATGATGATGCCATTCAGGTGCTAGAAGGGTTGGATGCGGTTCGAAAACGTCCAGGGATGTATATCGGATCGACCGATAGCGCTGGTCTCCATCACCTAGTTTGGGAAATCGTTGATAATGCAGTCGATGAGGCCTTGTCTGGATTTGGTGATCGTATTGATGTGACCATCAATAAAGATGGGAGTTTGACTGTGCAAGACCACGGACGTGGGATGCCGACTGGAATGCACGCTATGGGAATCCCAACGGTTGAAGTAATCTTTACCATTCTTCATGCCGGAGGGAAATTCGGTCAGGGTGGCTACAAGACATCTGGTGGTCTCCACGGGGTGGGTTCTTCCGTTGTTAATGCCCTTTCTAGCTGGCTAGAAGTTGAAATCACTCGCGATGGTGCAGTTTACAAGCAACGTTTTGAAAATGGTGGAAAACCTGTCACAACTCTGAAGAAAATCGGTACAGCGCCCAAGTCTAAAACAGGTACCAAGGTTACGTTTATGCCTGATGCGACGATCTTCTCTACGATCGATTTCAAGTACAATACCATCTCAGAGCGTCTTAATGAATCAGCCTTTCTCTTGAAAAATGTGACCTTGTCTTTGACGGACGAGCGAACAGATGAAGGGATTGAATTCCACTATGAGAATGGGGTGCAAGACTTCGTTTCTTATCTAAACGAAGACAAGGAAACTTTGACGCCAGTTCTATACTTTGAAGGTGAAGACAACGGTTTCCAAGTGGAAGTAGCTCTCCAGTACAATGATGGATTTTCAGATAACATTCTGTCCTTTGTTAATAACGTTCGTACTAAGGACGGTGGAACACACGAGACAGGACTCAAGTCCGCCATTACCAAGGTTATGAATGACTATGCGCGTAAGACGGGGCTTCTCAAGGAAAAAGATAAAAACCTTGAAGGTTCAGACTATCGTGAGGGACTAGCAGCCGTTCTTTCTATCTTGGTTCCTGAAGAACACCTCCAGTTTGAAGGTCAGACAAAGGATAAATTGGGAAGCCCACTGGCTCGTCCAGTTGTGGATGGAATTGTAGCTGATAAGTTGACTTTCTTCCTTATGGAAAATGGGGAATTAGCTTCAAATCTTATTCGCAAAGCCATCAAGGCCCGTGATGCTCGTGAAGCGGCACGTAAGGCGCGTGATGAGAGCCGAAATGGTAAGAAAAATAAAAAAGACAAGGGCTTGTTGTCTGGGAAATTGACCCCAGCCCAATCTAAGAATCCTGCTAAGAACGAGCTCTATTTGGTAGAGGGGGATTCTGCCGGAGGTTCTGCCAAACAAGGCCGTGACCGCAAGTTCCAGGCTATCTTGCCCCTTCGAGGTAAGGTTATCAATACAGCTAAAGCCAAGATGGCGGATATCCTCAAAAATGAAGAGATCAATACCATGATTTATACTATCGGTGCGGGTGTGGGAGCAGATTTCTCCATTGAAGATGCCAACTATGACAAGATCATTATCATGACCGATGCGGATACCGACGGTGCCCATATCCAGACCTTGCTCTTGACCTTTTTCTATTGTTACATGCGTCCCCTAGTTGAGGCAGGACACGTTTATATCGCCCTTCCGCCTCTTTACAAGATGTCCAAAGGCAAAGGCAAGAAAGAAGAAGTAGCCTACGCATGGACAGACGGAGAACTTGAAGAACTCCGCAAGCAGTTCGGTAAAGGCGCAACACTCCAACGCTACAAGGGGCTTGGAGAGATGAACGCCGACCAGCTATGGGAAACAACCATGAATCCAGAAACCCGTACCCTCATACGTGTCACCATCGAGGACCTAGCACGCGCCGAACGTCGAGTCAATGTCCTCATGGGAGACAAGGTAGAACCACGACGTAAGTGGATTGAAGACAATGTCAAGTTTACGCTGGAAGAAGCGACGGTGTTTTAAGATAGTATAGGAGATATTATGGCGAGACGAAATTATTTTGATATTTTGAACCAGATGGAGTTTGATCCACAGAGAGAACTGAAAAATTTAGTGGACTTACTTAAAATGGAGAATAATTTGGGCCACGGCTATTATACAACAATAAATAGTGCCATTTCTGATAATTTCTTAGATTATCCTAATCGATCAACGTTCACCAGTTATTCACAAATGATAGAAGTTATTATTTCAAACATCTATGATACAACTGAACAACTATTTGTTTTCTCTGAGTTATTAGTCGATATATTTAATAATCTTGAGGGAAAATTTACAGAAAAAGAATGTCAGTTTATTCAAGTTATATTTGATAATATTACAAGATTCTTAGAATTATCAAATCATGAACTGATCACTTTAGAAAATGGTGACAAGATCATTGTTGAAAAGAATGTTTATGCCTCAGAAGTTTCTCAGATTATATCTGAGACAAATATACAAGATGCAATAAAGGTTTTAGAATATAATCATTTTGCAAATAAGGGAAATATTCAGCGTAAGAAAGAAATACTTATTGCTTTAGCGAACTACCTTGAACCGTTTAGGAGAGAACTAAATAATTCTGAAGAATTAAAAGATATTATGAAAGTTAATAATCAAAAGGTTATCGCGTTTGAAAAACTTTTTGAAATGTATAGTAATTTTGGTTTAAGGCACAATAATTCAAATCAATATCATCTTGATTTGGCTGATGATGAATTGGAACAATGGTACGATGACGTCTATACTTCGACTTTATTTGTTATTTTAAGCATGGATGAATCTAGAATTTTGTCGAAATTAAAAACTTTGAGAGAAGAATAGCTAAATCTTTTATAATTGATTAACTAATTTAACTTGAGAAATAGTATGCTAATATACAGGAATATCAAATAAAAAACAGGTGTTACCATGAGAACAGAATCCAAAATGTTGAATCTAATTTTACACACAGCAAAAAGTCTAAAAGTCGAGGCTGTCGCCATGTCTGGTTCACGAACTGATGCAAAAGCACTAAAAGATGAGTTTCAAGATTACGACGTGGTCTATGTTGTGGAGGATTTAGATGCCCTGACGAGTGACCTTTCTTGGTTGGACCAGTTTGGCAAACGCATTATCGAGCAAGAAGTTAGGTTGGGACATCGCCGTCTATTTCTCATGCTCTTTGAGGATGGTAACCGCATTGATTTGACTCTTTGCCCAAAAGAGCACATCAAAGAGTGGGTGGATAGTGAGGCAGGATTCACTGTTTTAGAAGATCCAGAACATTTATTTGAACCCTATTCTCAAAATCTAGAGCGTTACTGGACAAGCCCAGCTAGTGCGATAGAGTTTGAAAAAGTCTGCAATGAATTTTGGTGGGTGTCAGCCTACGTGGTCAAAGGAATCTGTCGTAAGCAAGTCATCTATGCCACTGACCATCTCTATGGTATTTGTCAGCAAGAGTTGTTAAAAGTCTTAGCTTGGCAGGTTGCAAGTAATAGGGGAGTGGTCGATATAGGCAAGAATTATAAGTATCTTTTTAACTATTTACCTACTGAGAAAGGAAAGGAATTCTCAAGTCTACTTGATTTCTCAAATAGTGACAAAATCACTCAGTCTTTGTTTGATACGATGCAACTTTTCCACCAAGAGGCTCAGTCCCTTTCTCAAAAGATGGATTATGACTACGATAAAGAAGTAGCTGAGAAGATGATTCAATACGTTGAGGAGAGACTTCTTAATTGCTGACTAATTTAAAAGATTAAACTACAGAAAGGATTGTTTGGTTTCTTACGGTAACTGAACATGGGACTAATTCCCGTAAAATACTCTTCACTGTATAAAAACTACTCTACATTCTTTGAAAGGAGTTGAACACGCCCTAAATGCTAGGTGAAAAAGATAAATTCTCTTGTGAGCTTTCTTACTTCAAGAATTTTCTATTTTCACTTGGTATTTTACGGGCTCTGTATCCTATATGAGTAACATTCAAAACATGTCCCTTGAGGACATCATGGGAGAGCGCTTTGGTCGCTACTCCAAGTACATTATTCAAGACCGGGCTTTGCCAGATATTCGTGATGGATTGAAGCCGGTTCAGCGCCGCATTCTTTATTCGATGAATAAGGATGGTAATACCTTTGACAAAAGTTACCGTAAGTCGGCCAAGTCTGTCGGGAATATCATGGGGAATTTTCACCCACACGGTGACAGTTCTATCTATGATGCTATGGTTCGTATGTCACAGGACTGGAAAAACCGTGAGATTTTGGTCGAAATGCACGGTAATAACGGTTCTATGGACGGAGATCCGCCTGCGGCTATGCGTTATACCGAGGCGCGTTTGTCTGAAATTGCTGGCTACCTTCTTCAAGATATCGAGAAAAAGACAGTTCCTTTTGCTTGGAACTTTGACGATACGGAGAAAGAGCCGACAGTCTTGCCAGCAGCCTTTCCAAACCTTTTAGTCAATGGTTCGACTGGGATTTCGGCTGGATATGCCACAGATATTCCACCCCATAATTTAGCTGAGGTCATTGATGCCACTGTTTATATGATTGACCACCCGACAGCTAAGGTGGATAAACTCATGGAATTCTTACCAGGACCAGATTTCCCTACAGGAGCTATCATCCAAGGGCGTGACGAAATCAAGAAGGCCTATGAAACTGGGAAAGGGCGCGTGGTTGTTCGTTCCAAGACTGAGATTGAAAAGCTAAAAGGTGGTAAGGAACAAATCGTTGTCACTGAGATTCCTTATGAAATCAACAAGGCCAATCTGGTCAAGAAAATCGATGAAGTCCGTGTCAATAACAAGGTAGCAGGAATCGCCGAGGTTCGTGATGAGTCTGACCGTGATGGTCTTCGTATCGCGATTGAACTCAAGAAAGACGCTAATACAGAGCTCGTTCTCAACTATCTCTTTAAATATACTGACCTGCAAATCAACTACAACTTTAATATGGTTGCGATTGATAATTTCACACCTCGTCAGGTTGGGATTGTCCCAATCTTGTCTAGTTACATCGCCCACCGTCGTGAAGTGATTTTGGCACGTTCCCGCTTTGACAAGGAAAAGGCTGAGAAACGTCTCCATATCGTCGAAGGTTTGATTCGAGTGATTTCAATCTTGGACGAAGTCATTGCCCTTATCCGAGCTTCTGAGAACAAGGCTGATGCCAAGGAAAACCTCAAGGTCAGTTATGATTTTACGGAAGAACAGGCTGAGGCTATTGTTACCTTGCAACTGTACCGTTTGACCAATACAGACGTAGTTGTCTTGCAGGAAGAAGAAGCAGAACTTCGTGAGAAGATTGCCATGCTTGCGGCTATTATCGGTGATGAGCGGACTATGTACAATCTCATGAAGAAAGAACTTCGTGAGGTTAAGAAGAAGTTTGCGACTCCGCGTTTGAGTAGCATAGAAGACACTGCGAAAGTAATCGAGATTGATACAGCTAGTCTGATCGCCGAGGAAGATACCTACGTCAGCGTGACCAAGGCAGGTTACATCAAGCGTACCAGCCCACGTTCCTTTGCGGCTTCCACTCTGGAAGAAATTGGCAAACGTGATGATGACCGTCTCATCTTTGTTCAATCTGCCAAGACCACCCAGCATCTTCTGATGTTCACGACGCTTGGAAATGTCATTTATCGACCAATCCATGAATTGGCTGATATTCGTTGGAAGGATATCGGGGAGCATTTGAGCCAAACCATCACAAACTTTGAAACTAACGAAGAAATCCTTTATGTGGAAGTCGTGGATGAGTTTGATGATGCGACAACCTACTTTGCGGTGACTCGTCTTGGTCAAATCAAACGGGTAGAACGCAAAGAATTCTCTCCATGGCGGACCTATAAATCTAAGTCTGTCAAGTATGCTAAGCTCAAAGACGATACAGACCAGATTGTAGCAGTGGCTCCGATTAAACTAGATGATGTTCTTTTGATTAGCCAAAATGGTTATGCCCTTCGTTTCAATATCGAAGAGGTTCCAGTTGTCGGTGCTAAGGCTGCAGGTGTCAAAGCTATGAACCTGAAAGCAGATGATGTTCTCCAATCGGCCTTTATCTGTAACACTTCATCCTTCTACCTCTTGACTCAGCGTGGAAGTTTGAAACGTGTTTCTATTGACGAAATTCCAGCAACTAGCCGTGCCAAACGAGGACTACAAGTCTTGTGTGAGTTGAAAAACAAACCGCATCGTGTCTTCTTAGCAGGATCAGTTGCAGAGCAAGGATTTGTTGGTGATCTCTTCAGTACAGAAGTGGAGGAGAACGACCAAACGCTGCTTGTTCAATCCAACAAAGGAACAATCTATGAAAGTCGACTACAAGACTTGAATCTGTCAGAACGCACAAGTAATGGTAGCTTCATCTCTGACACGATTTCGGATGAAGAAGTTTTTGACGCTTATCTTAAAGAAGTATTTACTGAAGCTAAATAAGTGAAATGAAGAATCAGTTCTCAGAGCTGGTTCTTTTTATTGAAGAAATTTTCTGAAAATTACAAAATATACTTGCTATTTTAGAAAAATAGTGTAGAATAAAAGAAATAGGTTTTTAGAATAAGGAGTGGAATATGACAGTAACGATTGATTGGGAAAATCTCGGTTTTTCCTATATGAAATTACCTTATCGCTATATTGCTCATTTTAAAAATGGACAATGGAATAAAGGAGAACTTACAGAAGATGCAACCTTGCATATTTCAGAGTCTTCTCCAAGTCTTCACTATGGTCAACAAGCCTTTGAAGGTTTGAAAGCTTACCGTACTAAGGATGGTAGTGTTCAACTTTTCCGTCCTGACGAAAATGCTAAACGCCTGCAACGTACTTGTGATCGTCTCTTGATGCCACAAGTTCCGACAGAAATGTTTGTAGAAGCTTGTAAGGCAGTTGTTCGTGCGAATGAAGAATACGTACCACCATACGGAACAGGTGGAACCCTTTATCTTCGTCCTCTTTTGATTGGAGTAGGAGATATTATCGGAGTAAAACCAGCAGAAGAGTACATTTTCACTATCTTTGCCATGCCAGTTGGTAATTACTTTAAAGGTGGTTTGGTTCCAACCAACTTCTTGATTCAGGATGAATACGACCGTGCCGCTCCAAATGGTACAGGTGCGGCTAAGGTTGGTGGAAACTATGCTGCAAGTCTCTTACCAGGGAAATTGGCCAAGTCACGTCATTTCTCAGATGTTATCTATCTAGATCCTTCAACACATACAAAGATTGAAGAAGTCGGTTCAGCTAACTTCTTTGGAATTACAGCTGATAATGAATTTGTAACACCATTGAGTCCATCTATCTTGCCATCTATTACCAAGTACTCTTTGCTTTACTTGGCAGAACATCGCTTGGGCTTAACTCCTATTGAGGGGGATGTCCCGATTGATAACCTTGACCGTTTTGTAGAGGCAGGTGCCTGTGGTACAGCAGCAGTGATTTCCCCAATTGGTGGAATTCAGCACGGTGATGATTTCCATGTATTCTATAGTGAAACAGAAGTAGGTCCTGTGACTCGTAAACTCTATGATGAATTGACAGGAATTCAGTTTGGCGATATTGAAGCGCCAGAAGGTTGGATTGTAAAAGTAGATTAAAATTAACTAAAGGAGATTTTTTATGAAATCGAAAAAGTGGCTCTTAACAGCAGGAGTGGTCCTGAGCACAACAGCTCTATTAGCGGCTTGTGGAAAAGCTGATAAAGAAGCAGATGCACCGACAACATTTTCATATGTCTATGCAGTAGATCCTGCGTCTTTGGACTATAGTGTAGCGACTCGTACATCTACAACAGATGTCATCGGGAACGTGGTTGATGGATTGATGGAAAACGACCAATACGGAAATGTTATCCCTTCCTTGGCTGAAGATTGGTCTGTGTCTAAAGATGGTTTGACTTATACCTATAAACTTCGTAAAGGAGTTAAATGGTACACATCAGAAGGCGAAGAATATGCAGAAGTAACAGCCCATGACTTTGTAACAGGATTAAAACACGTAGCTGACGGTAAGTCAGACGGTGTCTCTCTCATCCAAAATTCAATTAAGGGCTTGGATGCCTACATGACTGGTGAGACCAATGATTTCTCTACAGTTGGTGTTAAGGCCTTGGACGATTATACAGTTGAATATACCCTAAACAAACCAGAAAGTTTCTGGAACTCTAAAGTTACAACAGCGACAATGTTGCCTGTAAATGAAGAGTTTTTGAAGGCATCAGGTAAAGATTATGGAGCAGTTACTCCAGCAGGGATTCTTTACAATGGTCCTTATATCTTGAAGACCTTGACGTCTAAATCGTTAATTGAATACGAGAAAAACCCAAATTACTGGGATAAAGAAAAGGTAAAGATCGAAAAGATTAAATTGACTTACTACGATGGTTCTGATCAGGAATCGTTGATTCGTAGCTTCTCTTCTGGTGCCTATACGACAGCCCGTCTCTTCCCAAGTAGCTCAAACTTTGCTTCTACTTTGGAACAATACGGAGATAAAATCACTTATAGCCCACAGGACTCAAGTAGTTATTACTTCACCTTTAACGTAAATCGTCAGTCATATAATAAAACTGCGAAAACAAGTGAAGAACAAAAGACTTCTACAAAAGAAGCTATGCTTAATAAGGACTTCCGTCAGGCTATCAACTTTGCCTTCAACCGCCATTCTTATGCTGCCCAGCTAAATGGTGAAGACGGTGCGGACAAGATTATTCGTAACAGTCTCGTTCCAGATAACTTTGTGCAAGCAGGTGGTAAAAACTTTGGTCAAATCGCTCAAGCAGAGTTGGTGAACTATGGTGACCAATGGAAAGGTGTTGAGCTAGTTGACGGTAAGGATTCTATCTACAATCCTGACAAGGCTAAAGCTGCTTTCGAAAAAGCTAAGAAAGACTTGGAATCTAAAGGGGTAACATTCCCAATTCACTTGGATGTCCCAGTTGAACAAACAGATACCATCGCCGTTCAACAAAGCAACTCTTTCAAACAGTCAATCGAATCAACTCTTGGTGCTGAAAATGTTATCATCGACGTTCTTCAAATGACAGATAATGAAAAGGAAACAATCACTTCACAAGCGCGTGTTCCTTCTCAAAAAGACTATGATTTGAACAGTACAGGATGGGCTCCAAGTTATCAAGACCCAGCATCTTACTTGAATATCATGGATCCTAAATCAGGTTCTGCCATGAAGCACCTCGGTATTACTAAAGGGAAAGATAAGGATGTTGTAGCTAAACTTGGTTTGGACCAATATAAGAAATTATTGGATGATGCAGATTCAGAAACTACAAATCTTGAAGAACGCTATGAAAAATATGCCAAGGCTCAAGCTTGGTTGACAGACAGTTCATTATTGATGCCGACAGCCTCATCTGGTGGTTCTCCAGTTGTAAGTAATGTAGTGCCATTCTCAAAACCATACTCACAAGTTGGTATTAAGGGTGACCCATATATCTTTAAAGGAATGAAATTGCAAAAAGATATCGTTACGACAAAAGAATATGAAGAAGCACTGAAAAAATGGCAAAAAGAAAAATTGGAATCAAACGGTAAGTACCAAAAAGAACTAGAAAAACACATTAAATAAAGTAGAAAACTCTATATCAGACTCGGAATGATATAGAGTTTTTTCTTGCTAGTTTTAGGATTTTCTTGTAAAATAGAAAAAGTGAAGAGAGGTATGAAATGAGTAAGAAAGATAAAAAAATTGAAATTCAAGTAGCAGATGCTAAAGTCAATGTAGGAAAAGACAGTTTTGAAGGTTATACATTGACCATTGGTAAAAAAGTTATCGGAGAAATTGCCGAATTAGATGGACAATTTGCCATCATAAAGAATGGGAATGTCGATAGTTTTTATAAAAAATTGGAAAAAGCTGTGGAAATTTTGATTGAAAATTATAATTTAGCAAAATAAGTCTTGTTTTTTTGAAATTTTCATGATATAATAGTCCATGTTGATTGTAGGAGAGATAGCGAAGAGGCTAAACGCGGCGGACTGTAAATCCGCTCCTTCGGGTTCGGGGGTTCGAATCCCTCTCTCTCCATTTCATCAATGGGGTATAGCCAAGCGGTAAGGCAAGGGACTTTGACTCCCTCATGCGTTGGTTCGAATCCAGCTACCCCAGTTCTTAGGTAATAATCAAGATAAAAAGCAAAATATCTTAGGGTATTTTATTTTTATAATTGAAAGACGTGAACGATATGAACATGTCCTTGCGGGTGCTTAGGAAAAAAATTATAAGTATGTCAAGTTTAAGAAAAACTTGATTGTTGGAGGATTTTTTAGATGAACGAATTTGAAGATTTGCTAAATAGCGTTAGCCAAGTTGAGACTGGTGATGTTGTTAGTGCTGAAGTATTGACAGTTGATGCGACTCAAGCTAACGTTGCAATCTCTGGAACTGGTGTTGAAGGTGTCTTGACTCTTCGCGAATTGACAAACGATCGCGATGCAGATATCAATGACTTTGTTAAAGTAGGAGAAGTATTGGATGTTCTTGTACTTCGTCAAGTAGTTGGTAAAGATACTGATACAGTTACATACCTTGTATCTAAAAAACGCCTTGAAGCTCGCAAAGCATGGGACAAACTTGTTGGTCGCGAAGAAGAAGTTGTTACTGTTAAAGGAACTCGTGCCGTTAAAGGTGGACTTTCAGTAGAATTTGAAGGTGTTCGTGGATTTATCCCAGCTTCAATGTTGGATACTCGTTTCGTACGTAACACTGAGCGTTTTGTAGGTCAAGAATTTGATGCTAAAATCAAAGAAGTTGACGCTAAAGAAAACCGCTTCATCCTTTCACGTCGTGAAGTTGTTGAAGCAGCTACAGCAGCAGCTCGTGCTGAAGTATTCGGTAAATTGGCTGTTGGTGATGTAGTAACTGGTAAAGTTGCACGTATCACAAGCTTCGGTGCTTTCATCGACCTTGGTGGTGTTGATGGATTGGTTCACTTGACTGAATTGTCACATGAACGTAACGTTTCACCAAAATCAGTTGTAACTGTTGGTGAAGAAATTGAAGTGAAAATTCTTGATCTTAACGAAGAAGAAGGACGCGTATCACTTTCACTTAAAGCAACAACACCTGGACCATGGGATGGCGTTGAGCAAAAATTGGCTAAAGGTGATGTAGTAGAAGGAACAGTTAAACGTTTGACTGACTTCGGTGCATTTGTTGAAGTATTGCCAGGTATCGATGGACTTGTTCACGTATCACAAATTTCACACAAACGTATTGAAAATCCAAAAGAAGCTCTTAAAGTTGGTCAAGAAGTTAAAGTTAAAGTTCTTGAAGTTAACGCAGATGCAGAGCGAGTATCACTTTCTATCAAAGCTCTTGAAGAGCGTCCAGCTCAAGAAGAAGGACAAAAAGAAGAAAAACGTGCTGCTCGTCCACGTCGTCCAAAACGTCAAGAAAAACGTGATTTCGAACTTCCAGAAACACAAACAGGATTCTCAATGGCTGACTTGTTCGGTGATATCGAACTTTAATCAAATTGAAAATTCACAAAATCCTTTGTTTACTAAACAAGGGATTTTTCTTTTGTCTGTAAGCCTTTTTTGATATAATAGTTCTATGTTAGAATCAGAAAAACAATCACGTTATCAAATGTTAAATGAGGAGTTCTCTTTTTTATTGGAAGGTGAAACCAATGTTTTGGCTAATCTTTCCAACGCCAGTGCTCTTCTAAAATCATGCTTTCCTAATACCGTATTTGCAGGCTTTTATCTGTTTGATGGAAAGGAATTGGTTTTAGGTCCTTTCCAAGGTGGTGTTTCCTGCATCCGTATTGCACTTGGAAAAGGTGTTTGTGGGGAGGCAGCTCACTTTCAGGAAACTGTTCTAGTTGGTGATGTAACAACTTATCCCAACTATATTTCTTGTGATAGTCGAGCTAAAAGTGAAATTGTTGTGCCGATGGTTAAGAATGGTCAATTACTTGGAGTTCTGGATCTGGATTCTTCAGAGATTGATGATTATGATGCTATGGATCGAGATTATTTGGAACAATTTGTCGCTATTTTGCTTGAAAAGACAGAATGGGACTTTACAATGTTTGGGGAGAAAGCCTAATGTATCAAGCACTTTATCGAAAATATAGAAGTCAAAACTTCTCCCAGTTGGTTGGACAGGAAGTTGTGGCTAAGACTCTTAAACAAGCAGTAGAGCAAGAGAAAATAAGTCATGCCTATCTTTTTTCTGGTCCACGGGGAACGGGAAAAACCAGTGTAGCCAAGATTTTTGCCAAAGCTATGAACTGTCCAAATCAAGTGGGTGGTGAACCTTGTAATAACTGCTATATTTGCCAAGCAGTGACAGATGGTAGTTTAGAAGATGTCATCGAAATGGATGCGGCCTCTAATAATGGGGTCGATGAAATCCGTGAAATTCGTGATAAATCTACCTATGCCCCTAGTCTTGCCCGCTATAAGGTTTATATCATAGATGAGGTTCACATGTTGTCTACAGGAGCTTTTAATGCCCTCCTAAAGACGTTAGAAGAGCCAACACAGAATGTGGTCTTTATTTTGGCTACTACTGAATTGCACAAGATTCCTGCTACGATTTTATCCCGTGTGCAACGTTTTGAATTTAAATCGATTAAGACACAGGATATTAAGGAACATATCCGCTATATCTTAGAAAAAGAAAATATCAGTTCTGAACCAGAGGCTGTGGAAATCATTGCCAGACGGGCTGAAGGTGGAATGCGAGATGCCTTGTCTATTTTGGATCAAGCCCTGAGTTTGACACAGGGAAACGAGTTGACGACTGCCATCTCTGAAGAAATTACTGGTACCATTAGCCTATCGGCCTTGGATGATTATGTGTCTGCCTTATCACAACAGGATGTTCCAAAGGCCCTAGCATGCTTGAATCTTCTTTTTGACAATGGTAAGAGTATGACTCGTTTTGTGACCGACCTTTTGCACTATTTAAGAGATTTGTTAATTGTTCAAACAGGTGGAGAAAACACTCATCATAGTCCAGTCTTTGTAGAAAATTTGACACTTCCTCAAGAAAATCTGTTTGAAATGATTCGCTTGGCGACAGTCAGTTTAGCAGATATTAAGTCTAGTTTGCAGCCTAAGATTTATGCTGAGATGATGACCATTCGTTTGGCAGAGATTAAGCCTGAACCAGCTCTTTCTGGGGAAGTTGAACATGAAATTTCTGCATTGAGACAGGAAGTTGCGCGTCTCAAAGAAGAACTCGCAAATGTGGGAACTGTAGCTAAGCCAACAAATCCAGCTCCTAGTCGTCCAACAGCAGGCAAAACAGTCTATCGTGTGGATCGCAATAAGGTTCAATCTATCTTACAAGAGGCCGTTGAAAATCCTGATTTAGCACGTCAAAATCTGATTCGCTTGCAGAATGCCTGGGGAGAGGTGATTGAAAGTCTTGGAGGTCCTGATAAGGCTCTGCTAGTTGGTTCTCAACCGGTTGCAGCCAATGAACACCATGCTATTCTTGCTTTTGAATCTAACTTCAATGCTGGTCAAACCATGAAACGGGACAATCTCAACACCATGTTTGGTAACATCCTCAGTCAGGCAGCAGGTTTTTCACCTGAGATTTTAGCCATTTCCATGGAGGAATGGAAAGAAGTTCGCGCAGCCTTTTCAGTTAAAGCCAAATCTTCTCAAACTGAAAAAGAAGCAGAAGAAAGCCTGATTCCAGAAGGATTTGAATTTTTGGCTGATAAAGTGAAGGTAGAGGAAGACTAAAGAAAGATTTCATGATACAATAAGTTTATGAATAGACAACAATTTATCATCATCGCGCTGTTTACAGCTGCTGAGACCTATTTTTTCAATGAAGCCTGGATGACTGGTCGCTATATTATGGCAGCCTTTTGGGCCATTTTGCTCTTTAGAAATTTCCGAGTTAGTTACTTGATGGGCAAGATTGTAGATGTCATTGACCAGCATTTAAAAGGAAAAGACTAGTCCTCAGCTTCTAGACAAAATCAAAGCCTTTTAGGCTTTTTTTTGTTATACTATAAAAGTATATTTATTGACCTTTTACCGTATTTTCTAGGGAAATCAAGTATGTTTCTAGTAAGCACTGTAAAGGTCTTGAAAAAGAAAGGAATTATCATGTCAGTATTAGAGATCAAAGATCTTCACGTTGAGATTGAAGGAAAAGAAATTTTAAAAGGGGTTAACCTGACCCTGAAAACAGGAGAAATCGCCGCTATCATGGGACCAAATGGTACTGGTAAATCGACTCTTTCTGCCGCTATCATGGGAAATCCAAACTATGAAGTTACCAAAGGTGAAGTCTTGTTTGATGGCGTCAACATCCTTGAGTTGGAAGTGGACGAGCGTGCGCGTATGGGACTTTTCCTTGCTATGCAATACCCATCAGAAATTCCTGGTATTACTAACGCTGAGTTTCTTCGTGCAGCCATGAATGCTGGTAAAGAAGATGATGAAAAAATTTCAGTTCGCGAGTTCATCACTAAGCTAGATGAAAAAATGGAATTGCTCAACATGAAAGAAGAAATGGCTGAGCGTTACCTCAACGAAGGTTTCTCTGGTGGTGAGAAAAAACGTAATGAGATTCTTCAACTTTTGATGTTGGAACCAACTTTTGCCCTTTTGGATGAGATTGACTCTGGTCTTGATATTGATGCCCTTAAAGTTGTTTCTAAAGGTGTTAATGCTATGCGTGGTGAAGGCTTTGGTGCTATGATTATCACTCACTACCAACGTCTTTTGAACTACATCACACCTGATGTGGTACACGTCATGATGGAAGGTCGTGTTGTCCTTTCTGGTGGTCCAGAATTGGCTGCGCGTTTGGAACGTGAAGGATACGCAAAACTAGCTGAAGAACTTGGCTATGACTACAAGGAAGAATTGTAATTCCCTCGTGTCTTTTAGGAGAAGTAAATGACTAAAGAAAATATTAAACTTTTTTCAGAAATGCACGCTGAACCAAGCTGGTTGGCTGATCTCCGTCAAAAAGCTTTTGACAAGATTGAGACTTTGGAATTACCAGTTATTGAGCGTGTCAAATTCCACCGTTGGAATCTGGGTGATGGAACGATTACAGAAAACGAGCCATCAGCAAATGTTCCAGATTTCACAGCTCTAGATAATCACTTGAAATTGGTTCAAGTAGGAACTCAAACTGTTTTTGAGCAAACTCCAGTTGAGTTGGCTGAACAGGGTGTTGTCTTTACAGATTTCCATTCAGCTTTAGAAGAAATTCCAGAGCTGATCGAAGAATTCTTCATGTCATCTGTTAAGTATGACGATGACAAGTTGGCAGCCTACCACACAGCTTATTTCAACAGTGGTGCTGTTCTCTATATTCCTGATAATGTTGAGATTAAAGAACCAATCGAAGGAATTTTCTACCAAGACAGCGATAGCGATGTGCCGTTTAACAAGCATATTATGATTATCGCTGGTAAGAACAGTAAGATTAGCTATTTGGAACGTTTGGAATCTCGTGGTGAGGGTAGTGCGAAAGCAACTGCCAATATCACAGTAGAAGTGATTGCACGTTCTGGTGCTCAAGTGAAGTTTGCTGCGATTGACCGTCTAGGTGAAAACGTCACTGCTTACATTAGCCGTCGTGGTAAATTAGGCAACGATGCAAGCATTGACTGGGCGATTGGTGTTATGAACGAAGGAAACGTCGTTGCTGACTTTGATAGCGACTTGATTGGTAATGGTAGTCATGCTGACCTTAAAGTGGTAGCTCTTTCAAGTGGTCGTCAGGTACAAGGGATTGATACCCGCGTAACCAACTATGGCTGCAACTCAATCGGAAATATCCTACAACATGGAGTTATTCTTGAAAAAGCAACCTTGACCTTCAACGGTATCGGGCACATTATCAAGGGGGCTAAGGGAGCAGATGCGCAACAAGAGAGCCGTGTTCTTATGCTGTCAGACCAAGCGCGTTCAGATGCCAATCCAATTCTTTTGATTGATGAAAATGACGTTACTGCAGGTCACGCGGCTTCTATCGGTCAGGTGGATCCAGAAGATATGTACTACCTCATGAGCCGTGGCTTGGACAAGGCGACTGCTGAGCGTTTGGTTGTTCGTGGTTTCCTTGGATCCGTTATCGTTGAAATTCCAGTCAAGGAAGTTCGTGATGAAATGATTGCAACAATCGAAGAAAAATTGTCAAAACGCTAAGGGGAAGCCTATGTTAGATGTAGAAGCGATTCGCAAGGATTTTCCAATTTTAGACCAGATTGTTAATGATGAACCATTGGTTTATTTGGACAATGCTGCGACGACACAAAAACCACTAGCTGTTCTTGAAACGATTAACCGCTACTATGAGCAGGACAATGCCAATGTTCATCGTGGGGTTCATACCTTGGCGGAGCGAGCGACTGCTTCCTATGAAGCTGCTCGTGAAACCATTGGTAAGTTTATCAATGCAGGCTCAACAAAGGAAGTTCTCTTTACCAGAGGAACGACAACCAGTCTGAACTGGGTAGCGCGTTATGCTGAGGAAGTCTTGACTGAGGGAGACCAGGTCTTGATTTCCGTCATGGAACACCATTCCAATATCATTCCTTGGCAGGAAGCCTGCCGCAAGACTGGAGCGGAGCTTGTCTATGTTTATCTCAAAGACGGATCTCTGGATATGGCTGACTTGCAGGTCAAATTAACTGACAAGGTCAAGTTTGTTTCGTTAGCTCACGCCTCAAATGTTCTTGGTGTGGTCAATCCAATCAAAGAAATTACTCAATTGGCCCACCAAGTGGGAGCTATCATGGTGGTGGATGGTGCTCAATCTACGCCTCATATGACGATTGATGTCCAGGATTTGGATGTGGACTTCTTTGCCTTTTCGGGTCACAAGATGGCGGGTCCAACTGGTATTGGTGTTCTTTACGGTAAAGAAAAGTATCTAGAACAAATGTCACCAGTAGAATTTGGTGGTGAGATGATTGATTTTGTCTATGAGCAATCTGCTAGTTGGAAGGAATTGCCTTGGAAATTCGAGGCAGGAACTCCTAACATGGCTGGTGCAATTGGACTTGCTGCGGCAGTGGATTATCTAGAAAAGATTGGTATGGATGCCATTGAAGCCCATGAACAGGAACTGATTGCATACGTCTATCCAAAACTGCAGGCGATTGAAGGATTGACTATTTACGGTTCGCAGGACTTGGCTCAACGTTCAGGTGTCATTGCCTTTAACCTAGGTGATCTTCATCCGCACGACCTTGCGACTGCTTTGGATTATGAAGGAGTGGCTGTTCGAGCAGGTCACCATTGCGCTCAACCCTTGCTCCAGTATTTGGATGTTCCAGCGACAGCTCGTGCAAGTTTTTATATCTACAATACCAAGGCAGATTGCGACAAGCTAGTCGATGCCTTACAAAAGACAAAGGAGTTTTTCAATGGCACTTTCTAAACTAGATAGCCTTTATATGGCAGTGGTAGCGGACCATTCGAAAAATCCACATCACCAAGGGAAGTTGGAAGATGCTGAGCAAATCAGTCTCAACAATCCGACCTGTGGAGATGTTATCAATCTCTCTGTCAAGTTTGATGTAGATGACCGTTTGGAGGATATCGCTTTTCTAAACTCGGGTTGTACTATCTCAACTGCCTCTGCTAGCATGATGACAGATGCGGTTTTAGGAAAAACCAAACAAGAAATTTTAGAGCTTGCAACTATTTTTTCTGAAATGGTTCAAGGGCAAAAAGATGAACGCCAAGACCAACTAGGCGATGCAGCTTTCTTGTCAGGTGTTGCCAAATTCCCTCAACGAATTAAGTGTGCAACCCTAGCTTGGAATGCCCTGAAGAAAACAATTGAAAATCAAGAAAATCAGTAAGACAAGTTTCTTTTGTCTTATGAATCAGTAGAAAGAAAGGATATTATGGCTGAAGAAAGAGTAGAACCAAAACCAATTGACCTTGGTGAATATAAATTTGGTTTCCATGATGATGTAGAGCCTGTCCTATCGACAGGAAAAGGATTGAATGAAGATGTCATTCGTGAACTATCAGCTGCTAAGGGAGAACCTGAGTGGATGCTAGAATTCCGTTTGAAGTCTTATGAAACCTTCAAAAAAATGCCCATGCAAACTTGGGGAGCGGACTTGTCAGAGATTGATTTTGATGACTTGATCTACTACCAAAAACCATCTGATAAACCAGCTCGTTCATGGGATGAAGTTCCCGAAAAAATCAAAGAAACCTTTGAACGTATCGGGATTCCTGAAGCTGAGCGTGCTTATCTAGCCGGTGCTTCTGCCCAGTACGAGTCAGAAGTGGTTTACCACAACATGAAGGAAGAGTTCCAGAAATTGGGGATTATCTTTACAGATACAGATTCTGCCCTCAAGGAATACCCAGACTTATTTAAACAATACTTCGCTAAGTTGGTACCGCCGACAGATAACAAGTTGGCTGCCCTTAACTCAGCAGTATGGTCTGGTGGAACCTTTATCTACGTACCAAAAGGGGTCAAGGTAGATATTCCTCTTCAAACTTACTTCCGTATCAACAACGAAAATACTGGTCAGTTTGAACGTACCTTGATTATTGTTGATGAGGGAGCAAGTGTCCATTATGTAGAAGGATGTACAGCGCCAACTTATTCAAGTAACAGCTTGCATGCTGCCATCGTAGAAATTTTTGCCTTAGATGGTGCTTATATGCGTTATACGACTATCCAAAACTGGTCTGATAATGTCTATAACTTGGTAACCAAACGTGCTAAAGCTCAAAAAGATGCCACTGTTGAGTGGATTGATGGTAACTTGGGTGCAAAGACTACCATGAAATACCCATCTGTTTACCTTGATGGAGAAGGGGCGCGTGGTACCATGCTCTCTATCGCTTTTGCCAATGCAGGGCAACACCAGGATACTGGAGCTAAGATGATCCACAACGCTCCACATACAAGCTCGTCTATCGTGTCTAAATCCATCGCTAAAGGTGGAGGAAAGGTTGACTATCGTGGACAAGTAACCTTTAATAAAAACTCTAAGAAATCTGTCTCTCACATCGAGTGTGATACCATTATCATGGATGACTTGTCGGCATCAGATACCATTCCGTTTAACGAAATTCACAACTCACAAGTCGCTTTGGAACACGAAGCTAAGGTATCTAAGATTTCAGAAGAGCAACTCTATTACCTCATGAGCCGTGGATTGTCAGAATCAGAAGCGACAGAAATGATTGTTATGGGATTTGTAGAGCCCTTCACAAAAGAACTTCCAATGGAATATGCAGTTGAGCTGAACCGCTTGATTAGCTATGAAATGGAAGGGTCAGTTGGGTAAAATTTGTTTTTAGATTTACCCCCAATCAAGGATCTTGAAGATGAACTTGTAACAAAAAAATCGCGGTTTAAAATCGCGATTTTTTTATAATTTTTCGTTGATGAAGCGGATAAACTGATTCCACCAAACTTTTAAGAAGAAGGCTTTTTCAACTTTCTTTTCTGCTACCATTTCAAAACTAGGACGTTCTGTAGTGATGTAACCTTGACCAATCAAATCATTGTCTTCATAAGTCAAATGTCCAACCACTGTTCCGGCTTCAAGTGGTGCTGGGATTGCTTTAGAATCAGGTGTGAATTGAATTGTTTGGGACGATTGTCCCCCAACACGTTCAATTAGAGAGATATCATCTTTGGCAACGGCAGTGACTGTATCTTCTTTTCCATCTTGTACAGGGGCTTTACTATCTTGATAGGCATCACCTTTCTGAACGATTTTGCGAAGTGTGAATGTAGAAGAGATATAATCCATTAGTGAAGAAGTAGCTGTGAAGCGAGCGTAAGGATTATTGTCTTGATGATCTGCATTCAAAACAACTGTGATGACCCTCATCCCTTTTTCGACAGTAGTACCAACAAAAGATTCTCCAGCTTTGTCTGTTGTTCCTGTCTTAAGGCCATCAAAACCACCGCGGTAAGCAGGCATGCCTTCTAACATGTAGTTGGTTGAAGTGATTGTCATTCCAGCAAAAGTAGAAGAAGGTTTTTTCGTGATTTCCAAGACTTGTGGGTATTTTTTGATGAGATTGCGAGCAACGATAGCGACATCATAAGCACTGAGCTTATTTTCCTCATCTTTTTTAGATCCTGGGTAAATATTATCCCCTAGAGTCTCATTGTTAAGACCAGTCGTATTGACAACAGTGGCATCCTGAATTCCCCATTCTAAGAGTTTTGCCCGCATCATATCGACGAAATCTTTTTCTGAGCCAGCAATTTTCTCAGCTAGGGCAATAGCCGCACTGTTGGCACTAGATACCAGTGTTGCTTCAAGTAGTTGTTCGACGGTATAATTACGAGCCTCCATAGGAACGTTACTCGCTTCAGAATTTGTCGTTAATTTGTATGGATAATCAGAGATATCTACCGGAGTTGATAGTGTAATACTGCCGTTTTCCAAGGCTTCATAGACAAGATAAACAGTAATTAACTTTGTGATTGAAGCAATTTCAACTGGCTGGGTTGCATCTTTCTCATAGAGAATTTTACCAGTATTTGCCTCAACGGCAATTGCATGTTTAGCAGCAATATTAAAATCTTGAGCAGCAACAGTAGATGCTGAGCCAATAACGGAAAGGCTTAAAAGAGTTAAAATTATTTTTTTCATAGTAAGTTTATTCTATCATAAAGAAAAAAATATTCCCAGTTTCATGATATAAGAAAGAAGCTTTTTTGAAAGTGTGGTAAAATAGATGAATGGAGGTACCTCATGTTTCGTAAGAATAAATTATTTTTTTGGACCAGTGAGATTTTACTATTAACCATTATCTTTTATTTATGGAGAGAGATGGGAGCGATTATTACACCTTTTGTAAGCGTCGCAAACACTATAATGATTCCCTTTCTTTTAGGTGGTTTTTTATATTACTTGACCAATCCTATTGTAAATTTTTTACAAAAGTATTTCAAAATTAACCGTATCATTGGTATTCTACTAACCTTGTGTGCCTTGGTCTGGGGTATAGTTATTGGGGTCGTTTATCTTTTACCGATTTTGATTAATCAGCTGACAAGTTTGATTGCTACAAGTCAGACAATCTACAGTCGTCTGCAAGATTTGATTATCGATTTATCCACTTATCCAGCCTTTCAAAATTTAGATATTCAAGCGACTATTCAACAGTTAAATCTCTCTTATGTAGATATTCTACAGAATATCCTAAATAGTGTAACGAATAGTGTTGGAAGTGTCTTATCTGCGCTCTTTAGTACTGTTTTGATTATTATCATGACACCTGTATTTTTAATTTATTTTTTGTTAGATGGCCACAAATTCTTGCCGATGCTTGAGCGTACTGTTTTAAAGCGAGATAAGTTGCATATTACAGGTCTTTTAAAAAATTTGAATGCTACAATCGCTCGATATATTAGTGGAGTTGCCATTGATGCGATTATTATTGGTTGTTTGGCTTTTATCGGATATAGCGTAATCGGTTTGAAATACGCTTTGGTCTTCGCTATCTTTTCAGGATTAGCCAATCTCATTCCTTATGTAGGCCCAAGTATTGGTCTGATTCCGATGATTATCGCAAATGTCTTTACTGATCCCCATAGAATGCTGATTGCAGTTATTTATATGCTGATTATTCAACAAGTGGATGGAAATATCCTCTACCCTCGAATCGTTGGTGGAGTGATGAAAGTCCATCCAATTACGATTTTAGTATTACTTTTGTTATCAAGTAATATCTATGGTGTCATTGGTATGATTGTTGCAGTACCAACCTATTCTATCTTAAAAGAAATTTCTAAGTTTTTATCACGTTTGTATGAAAATCATAAAATAATGAAAGAACGAGAAAGACAATTAGCTAAGTAAAAGTCAGGATATTCCTGATTTTTCTTTTTCATTAAAGAAGTGATGGGAGTAGAAATACCGTTTAGATTAGCAGATTAAGAATAATTCACAAAAACTTTGTAAAACACTTGCAATTTAGCTGAAATTTGATAAAATAGTAAGGAAAGTTAGACTGTATTGCCTACTGTCTATCTATAAAATATATTTTATTGGAGGCTTTTACTCAAATGGCAAAAGAAAAATACGATCGTAGTAAACCACACGTTAACATTGGTACTATCGGACACGTTGACCACGGTAAAACTACCCTAACTGCAGCTATCACAACTGTTTTGGCACGTCGCTTGCCTTCATCAGTTAACCAACCTAAAGACTATGCGTCTATCGATGCTGCTCCAGAAGAACGCGAACGCGGTATCACTATCAACACTGCGCACGTTGAGTACGAAACTGAAAAACGTCACTACGCTCACATCGACGCTCCAGGACACGCGGACTACGTTAAAAACATGATCACTGGTGCCGCTCAAATGGACGGAGCTATCCTTGTAGTAGCTTCAACTGACGGACCAATGCCACAAACTCGTGAGCACATCCTTCTTTCACGTCAGGTTGGTGTTAAACACCTTATCGTCTTCATGAACAAAGTTGACTTGGTTGACGACGAAGAATTGCTTGAATTGGTTGAAATGGAAATCCGTGACCTATTGTCAGAATACGACTTCCCAGGTGACGATCTTCCAGTTATCCAAGGTTCAGCTCTTAAAGCTCTTGAAGGTGACACTAAATACGAAGACATCGTTATGGAATTGATGAACACAGTTGATGAGTACATCCCAGAACCAGAACGTGACACTGACAAACCATTGCTTCTTCCAGTCGAAGATGTATTCTCAATCACTGGACGTGGTACAGTTGCTTCAGGACGTATCGACCGTGGTATCGTTAAAGTCAACGACGAAATCGAAATCGTTGGTATCAAAGAAGAAACTCAAAAAGCAGTTGTTACTGGTGTTGAAATGTTCCGTAAACAACTTGACGAAGGTCTTGCCGGAGATAACGTAGGTGTCCTTCTTCGTGGTGTTCAACGTGATGAAATCGAACGTGGACAAGTTATCGCTAAACCAGGTTCAATCAACCCACACACTAAATTCAAAGGTGAAGTCTACATCCTTACTAAAGAAGAAGGTGGACGTCACACTCCATTCTTCAACAACTACCGTCCACAATTCTACTTCCGTACTACTGACGTTACAGGTTCAATCGAACTTCCAGCAGGTACTGAAATGGTAATGCCTGGTGATAACGTGACAATCGACGTTGAGTTGATCCACCCAATCGCCGTAGAACAAGGTACTACATTCTCTATCCGTGAGGGTGGACGTACTGTTGGTTCAGGTATGGTTACAGAAATCGAAGCTTAATTCGATTTAGTTCCCAGAAGAACAATTATTTAAGTCAGACACTAAAAGAATCTTGCTTTGCAAGGTTCTTTTTTTAAAAAAATAAAAAGATAGACCTGATAAAGTCCAGATCCATCTAATAAGTTATTTTCAAGTGACTAGTTCGCTCCAAACACTAACATTCGATATAGTAGAGGTTTCACCAGCTGGAACCCATTTGTTAGTTCCTAAGTATCTAACTTCTAGTTTACGAACATTTACTATGTAAGATGCTTTTAGCCTGATGTAACCATAAGTGTAGGGTGGTACGTTATGGGATACTGAGTGATTTAAACTAAGTCAAAATCCAGACTCAGGAGCAGAAAAGCTAACAGCTGCACTTAAAGTTAGGGTAGCTCCAGCTTTTCCACCATAAGCAGTTGAACTTAGAGATCCTGATGTAGCGCTGCTCTTATAAGAGTGAGAGGAGCTAGTTCTATAGTCTGCAACACCAGTTGCATTAGAACGAGTCTGATACGTAGATTTAGACTCTAAATAGGCGTCTCTAAGTTCAGTCGTATAAAATGACAATAACTCTCCTGTGTTGATATCTTTTACAACACGATTAGATACAATTTCATAATTTGTGCAAGGATAGACATCAGCAAAAACCGTAGATGTTGTGACTAAGAAAAATAGATTTGATAGAACAGAGAAAAACAATAATTTCAATTTAATCATAAAAAAATGTCTATTCTTCATGATCAAAAGATTATTTTTTCAATCCTTTGAAAGTCATAATGCAACCCGAAAGGATACTGAGAGTTCCTATAGGTCTCCAATATAGCTGCCAAAAGAATAAATTTATTCTTCCTTTCAGTGTCTCATCGGGTCCAGCATAATAGGGGTTGATGTGAAATAATAAAAAACCAAAACATAAAACTATGATTCCGGTTAAGAATAAAATGTCCTTATTTACTTTCCTCATAAAATCTCCTTTTATTTAATTTTAAGCGTTTTCTATTATTAGTATACGTCAAAAAAATAAAAAAACAAGTCTATTTATTTATTAATTTATATGGTATAATAAAATAGTTGGAGAGTTTTTTTACTACGAATCTTATGTAGTTTTACAAAAAAGAGGCTAGATAAAAACTCAATTTTAGGAGAAAATGAAGTAAAATTTCCCACAATAAAACGCATAATATCAAGGTTCAATACCTGATATTATGCGTTTTTGATTTTAAAGACTTTTTGCCCAGCCTCAATGAGGGCTTTATTTTACATAGAGTTCTTGATTTTTTAGGACAATTTCTCGTACACTTGCAAACTTCTTAAGTTTTTTGATTTCTTCTGGATGAGTGACGAGAGTGATAACATAGCCGTCTTTACCCATACGGCCAGTACGTCCAGCACGGTGAGTGTAGGTTTCAATATCTCTAGGAACATCAAAGTTTACGACGCATTCTAGGCTATCGATATCAATTCCACGAGCCAAAAGGTCAGTTGCAAGGAGTAGGGTTAGTTGCTTATCTTTAAATTTTTCTAAGATGACTTTTCTAAATTTGACATTAACATCACTAGCGAGGGAAACAGCCAAGATATCACGATACTGTAATTTTTCTTCTGCACTTCCAAGGTCTGATAGGCTGTTAAAGAAGACCAGACCACGGAAATCCTCAACATGAGCCAGTTTTCGTAGCATATCCACTCGGTGACGTTGATCTACCTGCATATAGAAATGTTGGATGTTGTCCAATTTTTGGTCAGAAAGATCAATGGTACGTGTGTTAGGCGCAATCTTTTCTTGGTCAAACTTGGTCGTCGCACTCATGTAGATGAGTTGGTGGTCACGCGGTGCGTAGTGAGTGATTTTCTCAACAAAATGAATTTGAGAATCATCAAGCAATTGGTCAAATTCATCCAGGATGATGGTTTCTACGTTCATCATCTTGATTTTTTTCAATTTAATCAGTTCAAAGATACGGCCAGGGGTTCCAATCAGAATTTCTGGTCCTTTTTTTAGGCGTTCAATCTGTCGTTTCTGACTCGAACCTGATAAGAAGAGTTGGGCAGTTAAGCCGATAGCTTCAGCCCACGTTTTACATACATCAAAAATCTGTCCAGCAAGCTCAGTATTTGGTGCTAGAATCAAGAGTTGTTGGGCTTTTTTCTTTTGTAGTCTGAGAAGACTTGGTAGAAGGTAAGCTAGGGTCTTACCAGTTCCTGTTGGGCTCACTCCTAGGAGGTTTTCTCCAGCAAGAAGGGGCTCAAATAGTTGAGTTTGAATGGGGGTGAATTCTTGGAAACCGAGTTGGTCACTCAGTTCTTGCCATTCAGTCGGTAGTTTGGTTTTCATTTTTCTGCCTCAAATCTAATGCCAGCAGTCTGGCGCATAGTATATAGTAGCTCATGAACTGAACTTGCATCTTCCAGCCAAGTTTGGTAGAGATTCAGATCTGGTTGCTGGATCATGTGTGCAAATGCAGCGACTTCCTCAGTCATCGTATGAGGAGCCTGTTGGATAGGGAGTTGGACTTGATTGCCTTGATGGTCGGTAAAAATAGCTGAGCTGACATGTTCGATGGTGTTGAGCGTCAAGGTTCCATCTGTTGTATAAATTTCGCAAGGAAGATTGGAAGTGATGTTTTTTCCAGCCTTGATATGAACTTGAAAGTCAGGGTAGAAGAGGATTCCGTCTCCATTTAGGTCAATGCTATTGTTAAGCTGTTGAGCCTGATAGGTTGCATCCTTAGCTTTTTCAAAGAGACGAACGGCAGCGTAGAGAGGATAAATCCCCAAATCCATAAGCGCTCCACCAGCAAAACGATCTGAAAAGACATTTGGTATCAGTCCAGCCAACAAGTTAGGCATTTTGGAAGAATACTTGGCATAGTTGAAATCTGCTCCCAAAATTTGTTTGTCTGCTAAAAAGTTTTTGATGACAGTGAAAGCTTTTTCATGGTAATTGCGAGCTGCTTCGAATATTAAACAGTGATTTTTCTCAGCTGTATGTCTCAAATCTAGCCATTCTTGTGGCTGAGTGACGGCTGGCTTTTCAAGAATGACATGTTTACCTACAGTCAATGCAGCTTTTGCCTGAGCAAAATGCAAGGAGTTTGGGCTAGCAATATAGACCACATCAAAGGAGCTCTTGAAGAAGTCCTCTACTTGATCAAAGAGTTGGATATTCTGATAGCGAGAAGCAAAGGTTGCCGCAGTTTCTAGTTTTCTAGAATAGACTGCGACCAGCTTGTATTCTTCACTGGAATGGGCTGCTTCTATGAAGTGGTGGCTGATAGCCCCTGTTCCGATGACACCTAATTTAAGCATAGTTACTCCTTTTCCGATTTCAAATCCTTCTTTCATTATAACATAGATAGACGGGACTATCCAACAGAGGGTAAAAAATTTCAAATAAGCTACTAGGTCTTTTTAAAAGAAAGTGGTACAATAATGAGACGAGTAAATGAAATGGGAGGGAAAATGAGGTTGTTACCTATAAGAAAAATATCACGTCAGTCTAAGAGGCTAGCGCTTTTTTTGACTTTTTGTGCAGGATATGTAGATGCCTATACGTTTATTGTGCGAGGGAATACTCTTGTAGCTGGACAAACTGGGAATGTCGTCTTTCTATCAGTGGGGCTCATTCAACACAATGTGTCAGATGCCAGTGCCAAAGTAATGACTTTACTAGCTTTTATGATGGGAGTCTTTTTACTAACGATTTATAAGGAAAAATTGAGAATTGTGAAAAAGCCAATTCTGTCACTGATTCCTTTGGCAATCTTATCAATCATTATTGGTTTTGTGCCGAAAACTGTAGATAATATCTATCTAGTACCGCCATTAGCCTTTTGTATGGGCTTGGTGACAACTGCTTTTGGTGAGGTTTCGGGTATTGCCTACAATAATGCCTTTATGACAGGGAATATCAAACGGACCATGCTGGCTTTTGGGGATTATTTCCGGACCAAGCACACTCCTTTTTTACGTGAAGGGATTATCTTTGTAAGCCTGCTTAGTAGTTTTGTCCTTGGCGTTGTCTTTTCAGCCTATTTGACGATTTTCTATCATGAAAAGACCATTCTTGGTGTTCCTATTATGATGAGCATTTTTTACCTCAGCATGCTTTTTGCCAAGTGGCGGAAAAAAGTAAAAGAAAAAGCTTCATTTTAGGTGTTATTACTTGTAAGAAAATAGGAGATATGCTATACTTGAAGAGTTGACTATGCACGATCCTGTGCAACCGCACGAACATCGTTGCTTGATTATTCAAGTTTAAGTGGTTTGTCCCACGATGCTAGGCGAGTCTTCACAAAAAAATCGGGGAAACCCATAAAAATCATAGGAGGTGCATAATGAGCACATACGCAATTATCAAAACTGGCGGAAAACAAGTTAAAGTTGAAGTTGGTCAAGCAATTTACGTTGAAAAATTGAACGTTGAAGCTGGTCAAGAAGTTACTTTTAACGAAGTTGTTCTTGTTGGTGGTGAAAACACTGTTGTCGGAACTCCACTTGTTGCTGGAGCTACTGTAGTTGGAACTGTTGAAAAACAAGGAAAACAAAAGAAAGTTGTTACTTACAAGTACAAACCTAAAAAAGGTAGCCACCGTAAACAAGGTCACCGTCAACCATATACAAAAGTTGTCATCAACGCAATCAACGCTTAATTTTAAGGAGAACACATGATACAAGCAGTCTTTGAGAGAGCCGAAGATGGCGAGCTGAGGAGTGCGGAAATTACTGGACACGCCGAGAGTGGCGAATACGGCTTTGATGTCGTGTGTGCATCGGTTTCTACGCTTGCCATTAACTTTATCAATTCCATTGAAAAATTTGCAGGCTATGAACCAATCCTAGAATTAAACGAAGATGAAGGTGGCTATCTGATGGTTGAAATTCCAAAAGATCTTCCTTCACACCAGAGAGAAATGACCCAGTTATTCTTTGAATCATTTTTCTTAGGTATGGCAAACTTATCGGAGAACTCTTCTGAGTTCGTCCAAACCAGAGTTATCACAGAAAACTAACACGGAGGAAAACATTATGTTAAAAATGACTCTTAACAACTTGCAACTTTTCGCCCACAAAAAAGGTGGAGGTTCTACATCAAACGGACGTGATTCACAAGCGAAACGTCTTGGAGCTAAAGCAGCTGATGGACAAACTGTAACAGGTGGATCAATCCTTTACCGTCAACGTGGTACACACATCTATCCAGGTGTAAACGTTGGACGTGGTGGAGACGATACTTTGTTCGCTAAAGTTGAAGGCGTAGTACGCTTTGAACGTAAAGGACGCGATAAAAAACAAGTTTCTGTTTACCCAATCGCTAAATAAAAAGGTCCAGTGAACCTTTTTATCCCGAGCCTTGAAATATAAAGGCGAGGAAGCTAGAAGTAGCATAAACTAAGGCTTTCCGAGTTTTCGGAGAGCCTCTTTTTTTGTTTTGATACCCATTTTGGTACCCATATTTTAAAACCCTATGTAAGAAGAGAATTTATCGGCTACTTTATTTTACAATGAAAAAATAGTTGAATGTAAAACTTTTACAATAATGAATTTTATAAGGGAATAAGATATTGTAAAAATTGCTAAGATTTGATATTATAATTGTATCTGAGTAAGGAAGCAGGAATATGGAAAGGAGTGAACCTGTATGAAAAAGCTTATCACCATGATAGTCTGTTCAATCTCTTTTCTTGTTCTATCTGCTTGTGTCAGTAAGAAAAAACTTATTCTTCCTGAACCTGAAACGATTTCTGTAATTTCTATTCAGAAAAAACTCTCTGAAAATGTTAAAACAATAACCCAGAGAGAAGAAATCTCAAAGTTAATTAAGGAGATACAGAAACAGTCCAAATCTACAACTTTGGAGAGTTTCAATGATCAACCGACAAATGTTAAAGATTACATCATTATCAAATTCACTCATCAGAATAAAGAAAATGATAGTGTAGCCTATCTATATACTATGAAAGAAAAACAGTATATTGAGCAACCTTATGCTGGTATTTGGGAAGTAAATCCAGATATGGCTAATAGGATTGAAGAGTTTTTTTCTAGTTGATTCATAGAGATCGAAGTAAAGCTTAGAGGGCTTTTTTCGTAAATTTATATGAAGTTGAATTTGTATCATGTTTTAAACGATAAATCAACAAGATTTGCTGTTTTTATTTGTTTGAAATCAGATAAGGACTGAAAAAAGACATTATTCTAATTCTTGTATTAGTATGTTAGAGAATTCATTTAGATTTGAAAGTTTCCTGACTTTTTTCCTTTTTGGAAAACTTCTAAAATATGGTATAATGAAAAGATAAAGAAGTTGGGGGTAGAAGATGAACATTCAACAATTACGCTACGTTGTGGCTATTGCGAATAGCGGTACTTTTCGTGAAGCTGCTGAGAAGATGTATGTTAGTCAGCCGAGTCTGTCCATTTCTGTTCGTGATTTGGAAAAAGAGTTGGGTTTTAAGATTTTCCGTCGGACCAGCTCAGGGACTTTCTTGACCCGTCGTGGTATGGAATTCTATGAAAAAGCTCAAGAATTGGTTAAAGGATTTGATATTTTTCAAAATCAGTATTCTAATCCTGAGGAAGAAAAGGATGAATTTTCCATTGCCAGTCAGCACTATGACTTCTTGCCACCAACTATTACTGCCTTTTCAGAGCGCTATCCTGATTATAAGAACTTCCGTATTTTTGAGTCTACTACAGTTCAAATACTTGATGAAGTAGCGCAAGGGCATAGTGAGATTGGGATTATCTACCTCAACAATCAAAATAAAAAGGGAATCATGCAGCGGGTTGAAAAGCTGGGTCTGGAGGTCATTGAATTGATTCCCTTCCATACTCACATTTATCTTCGTGAAGGGCATCCTTTGGCTCAGAAAGAGGAACTGGTCATGGAGGATTTAGCAGATTTACCAACGGTTCGTTTCACTCAAGAGAAAGACGAGTACCTTTATTATTCAGAGAATTTTGTTGATACTAGTGCGAGCTCACAAATGTTTAATGTGACAGACCGTGCCACCTTGAATGGTATTTTGGAGCGGACGGATGCTTATGCAACAGGTTCCGGATTTTTAGATAGTGATAGTGTCAATGGCATCACAGTTATTCGTCTCAAGGATGACCTGGATAATCGCATGGTCTATGTTAAACGTGAGGAAGTGGAGCTGAGTCAAGCTGGGACTCTCTTCGTAGAAGTCATGCAAGAATATTTTAATCAGAAGAGGAAATCATGAAAAAAAGAGGAATAGTGGCAGTCATTGTATTGCTTTTGATTGGGCTGGATCAGTTGGTCAAATCCTATATCGTCCAGCAGATTCCACTGGGTGAAGTGCGCTCTTGGATTCCCAATTTCGTTAGTTTGACCTACCTGCAAAATCGAGGGGCAGCCTTCTCCATGTTACAAGACCAGCAGTGGTTATTTGCTATTATTACACTGGTCGTTATGGTAGGTGCCATTTGGTATCTACATGAACACATGGAGGACTCACTCTGGATGGTCTTGGGTTTGACCTTGATCATTGCAGGTGGTCTTGGAAATTTTATTGACAGGGTGAGTCAGGGCTTTGTTGTGGATATGTTTCACCTTGACTTTATCAATTTTGCAATTTTCAATGTGGCAGATAGCTATCTGACTGTTGGAGTGATTATTTTATTGATTGCAATGTTAAAAGAGGGAATAAATGGAAATTAAAATTGAAAGTGGTGGCTTGCGTTTGGATAAGGCTTTGTCGGATTTGACAGAATTATCACGCAGTCTCGCGAATGAACAAATCAAATCAGGTCAGGTCTTGGTCAATGGCCAAGTCAAGAAAGCTAAATACACTGTCCAAGAGGGCGATGTCGTCACTTACTATGTGCCAGAACCAGAGGTTTTAGAGTATGTAGCTGAGAATCTTCCGCTAGAAATCATCTACCAAGATGAGGATGTGGCTGTCGTTAACAAGCCTCAGGGAATGGTTGTGCATCCGAGTGCTGGTCATACTAGTGGAACTCTGGTAAATGCCCTTATGTATCATATTAAGGACTTGTCGGGTATAAATGGGGTTTTGCGTCCAGGAATTGTTCATCGTATTGATAAGGATACATCAGGTCTTCTTATGATTGCTAAAAATGATGAGGCGCATCTAGCACTTGCCCAAGAACTGAAGGATAAAAAGTCTCTTCGTAAATATTGGGCGATTGTTCATGGAAATCTACCAAATGATCGTGGTGTGATTGAAGCACCGATTGGCCGTAGTGAAAAAGACCGTAAGAAACAGGCTGTGACTGCGAAAGGTAAGCCAGCAGTGACGCGTTTTCACGTTTTGGAACGCTTTGGCGATTATAGCTTAGTGGAGTTGCAACTGGAGACAGGGCGCACTCATCAAATCCGTGTTCACATGGCTTATATTGGTCATCCAGTCGCTGGGGATGAAGTCTATGGTCCTCGCAAGACTTTGAAAGGACATGGACAATTTCTTCATGCCAAGACGCTAGGATTTACCCATCCGAGAACAGGTGAGACCTTGGAATTTACAGCAGATATTCCAGAGCTTTTTAAGGAAACCTTGGAGAGATTGAGAAAGTAAGAATGAAAAAGAAATTAACTAGTTTAGCACTTGCAGGCGCTTTTTTAGGTTTGTCATGGTATGGAAATGTTCAAGCTCAAGAAAGTTCAGGAAATAAAATCCACTTTATCAATGTTCAAGAAGGTGGCAGTGATGCGATTATTCTTGAAAGCAATGGACATTTTGCCATGGTGGATACAGGAGAAGATTATGATTTCCCAGATGGAAGTGATTCTCGCTATCCATGGAGAGAAGGAATTGAAACGTCTTATAAGCATGTTCTAACAGACCGTGTCTTTCGTCGTTTGAAGGAATTGGGTGTTCAAAAACTTGATTTTATTTTGGTAACCCATACTCACAGTGACCATATTGGAAATGTTGATGAATTACTGTCTACCTATCCAGTTGACCGAGTCTATCTTAAAAAATATAGTGATAATCGTATTACTAATTCTGAACGTCTATGGGATAATCTGTATGGCTACGATAAGGTTTTACAGACTGCCGCTGAAAAAGGTGTTTCAGTTATTCAAAATATCACACAAGGGGATGCTCATTTTCAGTTTGGAGACATGGATATTCAACTCTATAACTATGAAAATGAAACTGATTCATCAGGTGAATTAAAGAAAATTTGGGATGATAATTCTAATTCTTTGATTAGCGTGGTAAAAGTCAATGGTAAGAAAATTTACCTTGGGGGCGACTTAGATAATGTTCATGGAGCAGAAGACAAGTATGGTCCTCTCATTGGAAAAGTTGATTTGATGAAGTTTAATCATCACCATGATACCAACAAATCAAATACCAAGGATTTTATTAAAAATTTGAGTCCGAGTTTGATTGTTCAAACTTCGGATAGTTTACCTTGGAAAAATGGTGTTGATAGTGAGTATGTCAATTGGCTTAAAGAACGAGGAATTGAGAGAATCAACGCAGCCAGCAAAGACTATGATGCAACAGTTTTTGATATTCGAAAAGACGGTTTTGTCAATATTTCAACTTCCTACAAGCCGATTCCAAGTTTTCAAGCTGGTTGGCATAAGAGTGCATATGGGAACTGGTGGTATCAAGCGCCTGACTCTACAGGAGAATATGCAGTTGGTTGGAATGAGATCAAGGGTGAATGGTATTACTTCAACCAAACGGGTATCTTGTTACAGAATCAATGGAAAAAATGGAACAATCGTTGGTTCTATTTGACAGACTCTGGTGCATCTGCTAAAAATTGGAAAAAAATAAATGGAAGCTGGTATTATTTCAACAAAGAAAATCAGATGGAAATTGGTTGGGTAAATACTGGAAGTCAGAACTATTATTTATCAAACGATGGATCTATGAAGACAGGTTGGCTTCAATATAAGGGGCAATGGTATTACTTTGCTCAATCAGGAGAAATGAAAACGGGTTGGGTAAAAGATAAAGAAATCTGGTACTATATGGATTCTACTGGTATCATGAAGACAGGCGAGATAGAAGTTTCTGGTCATCATTACTATCTAGAAGAATCAGGAGCTATGAAGCAAGGCTGGCTTAAAAAGGCAGGTGATTGGTATTTCTACAAGACAGACGGTTCACGAGCTGTGGGTTGGATCAAAGACAAGGATAAATGGTACTTCTTGAAAGAAAATGGTCAATTACTTGTGAATGGTAAGACACCAGAAGGCTATACTGTTGATTCAAGTGGTGCCTGGTTAGTGGATGTTCCGGTAGAGAAATCTGTTACAACTAAAGTCACAAGTAATTCAGAAATAAAAGAATCCAATGAAGTAGTGAAAAAAGATCTTGAAAATACAGAAACGAGTCAACACGAAAGTATTACAAGTTCTTCAACTAGTCAAGATTTGACTTCTTCAACTTCACAAAGCTCTGAAACGACTGCAAACAAATCGGAATCAGAACAGTAGTAAAAAAGAAGGTTTTAGGGCCTTCTTTTTCCTATCAACTCTTTTCTATTTCCTGCCATTCATGTTATAATGGATAAATATGAAGAATCGGAGTGAGACTATGAAATACAAACGGATTGTCTTTAAGGTGGGGACTTCTTCTCTGACGAATGAGGATGGAAGTTTATCACGTAGTAAGGTAAAGGCTATTACCCAGCAGTTGGCTATGTTGCACGAAGCTGGTCATGAATTGATTTTGGTGTCATCAGGTGCCATTGCGGCTGGTTTTGGAGCCTTAGGATTTAAAAAGCGTCCGACTAAGATTGCTGATAAACAGGCTTCAGCAGCAGTAGGGCAGGGGCTTTTGTTGGAAGAATACACGACCAATCTTCTCTTGCGCCAAATCGTTTCTGCACAAATCTTGCTGACTCAGGATGACTTTGTGGATAAGCGCCGTTATAAAAATGCCCATCAGGCTTTGTCAGTTCTACTTAGCCGTGGGGCAATTCCTATCATCAACGAGAATGACAGTGTCGTTATTGATGAACTCAAGGTTGGGGATAATGACACTCTGAGTGCCCAGGTAGCGGCCATGGTTCAAGCAGACCTTTTAGTCCTCTTGACAGATGTGGACGGTCTCTATACTGGGAATCCTCATTCAGATCCAACAGCCAAATGCTTGGAGCGAATCGAGACAATCAATCGTGAGATTATTGATATGGCCGGTGGAGCAGGTTCTTCAAACGGAACTGGGGGCATGTTAACCAAAATCAAAGCTGCAACTATTGCGACAGAATCAGGAGTTCCTGTTTATATCTGCTCATCCTTGAAGTCAGATGCTATGATTGAGGCAGCGGAGGAGACCAAGGATGGTTCCTACTTTGTTGCACAGGAGAAAGGGCTCCGTACCCAGAAACAATGGCTAGCCTTCTATGCTCAGAGCCAAGGTTCTATTTGGGTTGATAAAGGGGCTGCTGAAGCTCTCTCTCAACATGGGAAGAGTCTTCTCTTATCTGGTATTGTTGAAGCAGAAGGAGCCTTTTCTTACGGTGATATCGTGACAGTATTTGACAAGGAAAGTGGAAAATCACTTGGAAAAGGGCGTGTGCAATTTGGTGCATCTGCTTTGGAGGATATGTTGCGTTCTCAAAAAGCCAAGGGTGTCTTGATTCACCGTGATGACTGGATTTCCATTACTCCTGAAATCCAACTACTCTTTACAGAATTTTAGAGGTAAACTATGGTAAGTACACAAGAACAATTTGAACAGGTACAGGCTGTTAAAAAATCAATCAACACAGCTAGTGAAGAGGTAAAAAACCAAGCCTTGTTATCCATGGCTGATCACTTAGTGGCTGCTACAGAGGAAATTTTAGCGGCCAATACCCTCGATATGGAAGCTGCTAAGGGTAAAATCTCAGATGTGATGCTGGATCGTCTTTATTTGGATGCAAGTCGTATAGAAGCGATGGCAACTGGGATTCGTGAAGTGGTTGCCTTACCAGATCCAATCGGTGAAGTTTTAGAAACCAACCATCTTGAAAATGGTTTGGTTATCACAAAGAAACGTGTGGCTATGGGTGTTATCGGTATTATCTATGAAAGTCGTCCAAATGTGACGTCTGACGCAGCTGCTCTAGCTCTCAAGAGTGGGAATGCGGTTGTTCTTCGTAGTGGTAAGGATGCCTATCAAACAGCCCATGCCATTGTCACAGCCTTGAAAAAGGGCTTGGAGACGACTACTATTCACCCAGATGTGATTCAGCTGGTGGAAGATACCAGCCGTGAAAGTAGCTATGCCATGATGAAGGCCAAGGGCTATCTAGACCTTCTTATTCCACGTGGAGGAGCTGGGTTGATCAATGCAGTGGTTGAGAATGCGATTGTACCTGTTATCGAGACCGGGACTGGGATTGTCCATGTCTATGTGGATAAGGATGCAGACGAAGATAAGGCTCTATCTATCATCAATAATGCTAAAACAAGTCGTCCTTCTGTCTGCAATGCCATGGAGGTTCTGCTGGTTCATGAAGACAAGGCAGCAAGCTTCCTTCCTCGCTTGGAGCAAGTACTGGTTGCGAATCGAAAAGAAGCTGGTCTGGAACCAATTCAATTCCGCTTGGATAGTAAAGCAAGTCAGTTTGTTTCAGGTCAAGTAGCTGAAGCTCAAGACTTTGACACCGAGTTTTTAGATTATGTCCTAGCTGTTAAGGTTGTGAGCAGTTTAGAAGAAGCGGTTGCCCATATTGAGGCTCACAGTACCCATCATTCGGATGCCATTGTGACGGAAAATGCTGAAGCAGCAGCTTACTTTACAGATCAAGTGGACTCTGCAGCGGTTTATGTCAATGCCTCAACTCGTTTCACAGATGGTGGCCAATTTGGTCTGGGTTGTGAAATGGGAATTTCTACTCAGAAATTGCACGCGCGTGGTCCAATGGGCTTGAAAGAGTTGACCAGCTACAAGTATGTGGTTGCTGGTGATGGGCAGATAAGGGAGTAAGAGATGAAGATTGGATTTATCGGTTTGGGGAATATGGGGGCTAGTCTGGCTAAGGCTGTTTTGCAGGCAAAGACGGGTGATGACCTTCTCCTTGCCAATCGTAGTCAAGGCAAGGTAGATGCTTTCATTGCAGACTTTGGCGGTCAGGCTTCTAGTAATGAAGAAATATTCGCAGAAGCAGATGTGATTTTTCTAGGTGTTAAGCCAGCTCAGTTTTCTGAACTGCTTTCTCAATACCAGACCATACTTGAAAAACGAGCAAGTCTTCTTTTGATTTCGATGGCAGCTGGATTGACTTTAGAAAAACTAGCAAGTCTTATCCCAAGTCAACACCGAATTATTCGTATGATGCCAAATACCCCTGCTTCTATTGGTCAAGGAGTGATTAGTTATGCCTTGTCTTCTAATTGCAGGGCTGAGGACAGTGAACTCTTTTGTCAGCTTTTAGCCAAGGCTGGTCTCTTGGTTGAACTAGGAGAAGGTTTAATAGACGCAGCGACAGGTCTTGCAGGCTGTGGACCGGCCTTTGTCTATCTCTTTATCGAAGCCTTGGCAGATGCAGGGGTTCAGACGGGATTGCCACGAGAAACGGCATTGAAAATGGCGGCTCAAACTGTGGTAGGTGCTGGACAATTGGTTCTAGAAGGCCAAGAGCATCCTGGGGTCTTGAAAGACCAAGTTTGTAGCCCGGGCGGTTCGACTATAGCTGGTGTAGCAAGCCTAGAAGCGCATGCTTTTCGAGGAACGGTCATGGATGCAGTTCATAAAGCCTACAAACGAACACAAGAATTAGGTAAATAAGAGGTGGCTTTGACTGCCTCTTTTATGGTGGTTGATACTCTTCGAAAATCAAATTCAAACTGCGTCAGCTTACATCTGCAACCTCAAAACAGTGTTTTGAGCAACCTGCGGGTAGCTTCCTAGTTTGCTCTTTGATTTTCATTGAGTATTAAATGAGAAGACAAAAAGATTGTCACAAACCCCTATTTTTTTGATAGAATAGAAGTAGTAAAAAAGAAATGAGTTAGAAATGTCAAAAGGATTTTTAGTCTCTCTTGAGGGACCAGAGGGAGCAGGAAAGACCAGTGTTTTAGAGGCTCTGCTCCCAATTTTAGAGGAAAAAGGGGTAGAGATACTGACGACCCGTGAACCAGGAGGTGTCTTGATAGGAGAGAAGATTCGGGAAGTGATTCTGGATCCAAGTCATACTCAGATGGATGCGAAGACAGAGTTGCTTCTTTATATTGCTAGTCGCAGACAGCACTTGGTGGAAAAAGTTCTTCCAGCACTTGAAGCTGGCAAGTTGGTCATTATGGATCGTTTTATTGATAGTTCCGTTGCCTATCAGGGATTTGGTCGTGGCTTGGATATTGACGCCATTGATTGGCTCAATCAGTTTGCGACAGATGGCCTTAAACCCGATTTGACCCTCTATTTTGACATCGAGGTAGAAGAAGGACTGGCTCGAATTGCTGCTAATAGTAATCGCGAGGTCAATCGTTTGGACTTGGAAGGTTTGGACTTGCATAAAAAAGTTCGTCAAGGCTACCTTTCTCTTCTGGACAAAGAAGGAAATCGCATTGTCAAGATTGATGCCAGTCTTCCTTTGGGGCAAGTTGTGGAAACTACCAAGGCAGTTTTGTTTGAGAGAATGGACTTGGCTAAATGAAACAAGATCAACTAAAGGCTTGGCAACCAGCCCAGTTTGACCGCTTTGTCCGTATCTTGGAGCAAGACCAGCTCAATCATGCCTATCTTTTTTCAGGTTTCTTTGGAAGTTTGGAAATGGCGCAATTTTTGGCTAAGAGCCTCTTTTGTACGGATAAAGTAGGCGTTTTACCATGTGAGAAATGCCGAAATTGTAAGCTGATTGAACAGGGAGAGTTTCCAGATGTTACCTTGATTAAGCCAGTCAATCAGGTCATCAAGACAGAACGGATTCGAGAATTGGTGGGGCAGTTTTCTCAAGCAGGGATTGAAAGCCAGCAACAGTTCTTTATTATCGAGCAAGCTGAGAAAATGCATCCTAACGCAGCCAATTCTTTGCTCAAGGTCATCGAAGAACCCCAGAGTGAGGTTTACATTTTCTTCTTAACCAGCGATGAGGAAAAGATTTTGCCGACAATCCGAAGTCGGACGCAGATTTTCCACTTTAAAAAGCAAGAAGAAAAGCTCATCCATCAATTAGAACAAGCAGGTCTGGTCAAGAAAAAAGCGATTCTTTTAGCTCAGTTTAGTCAATCGCGAGCTGAAGCAGAAAAGTTGGCCAATCAGGCAAGTTTTTGGACCTTGGTCGATGAAAGTGAACGCCTGCTGACTTGGTTAGTAGATAAGAAAAAAGAAAGTTATCTTCAAGTAGCCAAATTAGCTAGCTTGGCAGATGACAAGGAAAAACAAGATCAGGTTTTACGGATTCTTGAAGTTCTATGTGGACAAGATATCCTACAAGCAAGAGTAAGAGTGATTCTACAAGATTTGCTAGAAGCTAGAAAAATGTGGCAGGCTAATGTCAGCTTTCAAAATGCCATGGAATATCTGGTCTTGAAAGAAATATAAATTCAAAAATGAACGATAAAGAAAGGAAAGGGCTGTTTTATGGACAAAAAAGAATTATTTGACGCGCTGGATGATTTTTCCCAACAGTTATTGGTAACCTTGGCAGATGTAGAAGCCATCAAGAAAAATCTCAAGAGCCTGGTAGAGGAAAATACAGCTCTTCGCTTGGAAAATAGTAAGTTGCGCGAACGCTTGGGTGAGGTGGAAGCAGACGCTCCTGTCAAGGCTAAGCATGTTCGTGAAAGTGTCCGTCGAATTTATAAAGATGGATTTCACGTATGTAATGATTTTTATGGACAACGTCGAGAGCAGGACGAGGAATGTATGTTCTGTGATGAGTTGTTATACAGGGAGTAGGCATGCAGATTCAAAAAAGTTTTAAGGGGCAGTCTCCCTATGGCAAGCTGTACCTAGTGGCAACGCCGATTGGCAATCTAGATGATATGACCTTTCGAGCTATTCAGACCTTGAAAGAAGTGGACTGGATTGCTGCTGAGGACACGCGCAATACAGGTCTATTGCTCAAGCATTTTGACATTTCTACTAAGCAGATTAGTTTTCATGAGCACAATGCCAAGGAAAAGATTCCTGATTTGATTGGTTTCCTGAAAGCAGGACAAAGCATTGCTCAGGTATCCGACGCGGGTTTGCCTAGCATCTCAGACCCTGGTCATGATTTGGTTAAGGCAGCTATTGAGGAAGAGATTGCAGTTGTCACAGTTCCGGGTGCCTCTGCAGGGATTTCTGCCTTGATTGCCAGTGGTTTAGCGCCACAGCCACATATCTTTTATGGCTTTTTACCCAGAAAATCAGGCCAGCAGAAGCAATTTTTCGACTCGAAAAAAGACTATCCTGAAACTCAGATTTTCTATGAATCGCCCCATCGTGTGGCAGATACGTTGGAAAATATGATAGAAGTCTATGGTGACCGCTCGGTCGTATTGGTTAGAGAATTGACCAAAATCTATGAAGAATACCAACGAGGTATCATTTCTGAGTTATTAGAAAGCATTGCTGAAACGCCACTTAAGGGAGAATGCCTTCTCATTGTTGAAGGTGCCAGTCAGGATGTGGAGGAAAAAGACGAGGAGGACTTGTTTTTAGAAATCCAAGCCCGTATCCAGCAAGGCATGAAGAAAAACCAAGCTATCAAGGAAGTCGCTAAGATTTACCAGTGGAATAAAAGTCAGCTCTACGCTGTCTACCACGACTGGGAAGAAAATCAAGAAAATGACTAAACAGGGAAGTTTGCCTTCTTCCCTTTTTTTGTTATACTAGTAGAAGAAAAAATAGAAAGATTTGTGGGAGTGAAAAAGTCCGGGGGACTTTTTCAGCCTGAGCCAGGAAATTCGAAAGCGAAGTAAGTCCTGTGGACTTTTTCAGCCTGAGCCAGGAAATTCGAAAGCGAAGTAAGTCCTGTGGACTTTTTCAGCCTGAGCCAAGAAACTCGAAAACTCTTAAGTTTGATTGGCTTTTTCAATGTGAACCTTGTCTTCACACTCCCAAAGAGGTATTAGTGTCGTGTCTCAATCTTATATCAATGTTATCGGTGCTGGTTTGGCAGGGTCAGAAGCAGCCTACCAAATCGCAGAGCGTGGTATTCCAGTTAAACTTTATGAAATGCGTGGTGTCAAGTCAACACCTCAACACAAAACAGATAATTTTGCTGAATTGGTTTGTTCCAATTCCTTACGTGGGGATGCCTTGACAAATGCAGTGGGTCTCCTCAAGGAAGAAATGCGTCGCTTGGGTTCTGTGATCTTGGAATCTGCTGAGGCTACACGTGTTCCAGCAGGAGGGGCGCTTGCGGTGGACCGTGATGGTTTCTCTCAGATGGTAACTGAGAAAGTAGCCAACCACCCCTTGATTGAAGTAGTGCGTGATGAAATTACAGAATTGCCGACAGATGTTATTACGGTTGTCGCTACTGGTCCTTTGACAAGCGATGCCTTGGCTGAAAAGATTCATGCCCTTAATGACGGCGATGGTTTCTATTTCTACGATGCGGCAGCGCCTATTATCGATGTCAACACCATCGATATGAGCAAGGTCTATCTCAAGTCTCGTTATGATAAGGGAGAAGCGGCCTATCTCAACGCTCCCATGACCAAACAAGAATTTATGAATTTCCACGAAGACTTGGTCAATGCGGAAGAAGCGCCGCTGAATTCTTTTGAAAAAGAAAAGTATTTTGAGGGCTGTATGCCTATCGAAGTCATGGCCAAACGTGGTATTAAAACCATGCTTTATGGTCCGATGAAACCAGTTGGCCTTGAGTATCCGGACGACTACACAGGACCTCGTGATGGAGAATTTAAAACACCTTATGCGGTGGTTCAGCTGCGTCAGGACAATGCGGCTGGTAGCCTCTACAATATCGTTGGTTTCCAGACTCACCTCAAATGGGGAGAACAAAAGCGAGTCTTCCAAATGATTCCAGGTCTTGAAAATGCTGAGTTTGTCCGTTATGGTGTTATGCACCGCAATTCTTACATGGATTCACCAAATCTTCTTGAGCAGACTTACCGTTCTAAGAAACAACCAAATCTCTTCTTTGCTGGTCAGATGACGGGTGTGGAAGGCTATGTTGAATCAGCGGCATCAGGTTTAGTAGCTGGCATTAACGCGGCTCGTCTCTTCAAGGGAGAAAGCGAGGCTATTTTCCCAGAGACGACGGCTATCGGAAGCTTAGCTCATTACATCACCCATGCGGACAGCAAACATTTCCAACCGATGAATGTCAATTTTGGGATCATCAAGGAGTTGGCAGGCGAGCGTATCCGTGATAAGAAGGCTCGTTATGAAAAAATTGCAGAGCGTGCCCTTGCCGACTTAGAGGAATTTTTGACTGTCTAATTTTTTTGAAAGAATTGCTCATGATACTATAAAAATCTTAGAAATTGTGATAAAATAGGTAGGATAAAAAAAGGAGAGTGAAAATGGCGAATCCCAAGTATAAACGTATTTTAATCAAGTTATCAGGTGAAGCCCTTGCCGGTGAACGAGGCGTAGGGATTGATATCCAAACAGTTCAAACAATCGCAAAAGAGATTCAAGAAGTTCATAGCTTAGGTATCGAAATTGCCCTTGTTATCGGTGGAGGAAATCTCTGGCGTGGAGAACCTGCAGCAGAAGCAGGTATGGACCGCGTTCAGGCAGATTACACAGGAATGCTTGGGACTGTTATGAATGCTCTTGTGATGGCAGATTCATTGCAACAAGTTGGTGTCGATACGCGTGTGCAAACTGCCATTGCTATGCAACAAGTGGCAGAGCCTTATGTCCGTGGGCGTGCCCTTCGTCACCTTGAAAAAGGCCGTATCGTTATCTTTGGTGCTGGAATTGGTTCACCTTACTTCTCAACCGATACAACAGCGGCCCTTCGTGCAGCTGAAATCGAAGCAGATGCCATCCTTATGGCTAAAAATGGCGTCGATGGTGTTTACAATGCCGATCCTAAGAAAGACAAAACAGCCGTTAAGTTTGAAGAATTGACCCACCGTGATGTTATCAACAAAGGTCTTCGTATCATGGACTCAACTGCTTCAACCCTCTCAATGGACAACGACATTGACTTGGTTGTCTTCAACATGAACCAACCAGGTAACATCAAACGTGTCGTATTTGGTGAAAATATCGGAACAACAGTTTCAAATAATATCGAAGAAAAGGAATAAGAAAGATTATGGCTAACGCAATTATTGAAAAAGCTAAAGAGAGAATGACCCAGTCTCACCAATCACTTGCTCGTGAATTTGGTGGTATCCGTGCAGGTCGTGCTAATGCAAGCTTGCTTGACCGTGTACATGTAGAATACTATGGAGTCGAAACTCCTCTTAACCAAATTGCTTCAATTACGATTCCAGAAGCGCGTGTTTTGTTGGTGACACCATTTGACAAGTCTTCATTAAAAGACATCGAACGTGCCTTGAATGCCTCTGATCTTGGTATCACACCAGCTAATGACGGTTCTGTTATTCGTTTGGTTATCCCAGCTCTTACAGAAGAAACTCGTCGTGACCTTGCTAAAGAAGTGAAGAAGGTCGGTGAGAATGCTAAAGTGGCTGTCCGCAATATCCGTCGCGATGCTATGGACGAAGCTAAGAAACAAGAAAAAGCAAAAGAAATCACTGAAGACGAATTGAAGACTCTTGAAAAAGATATTCAAAAAGTAACAGATGATGCTGTCAAACACATCGACGACATGACTGCCAACAAAGAGAAAGAACTTTTGGAAGTCTAAAAATAAACAGAAAAACTCAGTTGGCATTGCTGGCTGAGTTTTATTCGAAAGAAGGAAATATGAATACAAATCTTGCAAGTTTTATCGTTGGACTCATCATCGATGAAAATGACCGTTTTTACTTTGTGCAAAAGGATGGTCAAACCTATGCTCTTGCTAAGGAAGAAGGTCAACATACAGTAGGGGATACGGTCAAAGGTTTCGCCTATACAGATATGAAGCAAAAACTCCGCCTGACAACCTTAGAAGTGACTGCCACTCAGGACCAATTTGGTTGGGGAACTGTAACGGAAGTTCGTAAAGACTTGGGTGTCTTTGTGGATACAGGCCTTCCTGATAAAGAAATCGTTGTGTCACTCGATATCCTCCCTGAGCTCAAGGAACTCTGGCCTAAGAAGGGCGACCAACTCTACATCCGTCTTGAAGTGGACAAGAAAGACCGTATCTGGGGTCTCTTGGCTTATCAAGAAGATTTCCAACGTCTGGCTCGTCCTGCCTACAACAACATGCAGAACCAAAATTGGCCAGCCATTGTATACCGTCTCAAGCTGTCAGGAACTTTTGTTTACCTGCCAGAAAATAACATGCTTGGCTTTATCCATCCTAGCGAGCGTTACGCAGAGCCACGTTTGGGGCAAGTATTAGATGCGCGTGTCATTGGTTTTCGTGAAGTGGACCGCACCTTGAACCTCTCCCTCAAACCACGTTCCTTTGAGATGTTGGAAAATGATGCCCAGATGATTTTGACTTACTTGGAAAGCAATGGCGGTTTCATGACCTTAAATGATAAATCATCTCCTGATGACATCAAGGCTACCTTTGGTATTTCTAAAGGTCAGTTTAAAAAGGCACTTGGTGGCTTAATGAAGGCTGGTAAAATCAAGCAAGACCAGTTTGGGACAGAGTTGATTTAGGGAGATTTATGAGAAAATCATTTTACACTTGGCTCATGACCGAGCGCAATCCTAAAAGTAACAGTCCCAAGGCTATCTTGGCAGACCTCGCTTTTGAAGAATCAGCCTTTCCAAAACACATAGATGATTTTGATGAGGTGAGTCGCTTTTTAGAGGAACATGCCAGTTTCTCTTTTAACCTAGGAGACTTTGACGCCATCTGGCAAGAATACTTAGAACACTAGCATGATTCATTGGGTTTGGGCTAGTAATTTCTCCACCCCTTTGCTATAATAAAAAGAAATAAAAGGATTAGAGAGGTTCTTTATTTGAAGGAACATTCAATAGACATTCAACTGAGTCATCCAGATGACCTGTTTCATCTTTTTGGTTCCAATGAACGCCATCTTCGTTTGATGGAAGAAGAGCTTGATGTGGTGATTCATGCTCGTACGGAGATTGTCCAGGTTTTGGGAGAAGAGGCTGCTTGTGAGGAAGCCCGTCAGGTTATTCAAGCTCTCATGGTCTTGGTGAACCGTGGGATGACCGTTGGTACGCCAGATGTGGTGACTGCAATTAGCATGGTCAAAAACGATGAAATCGACAAGTTTGTCGCCCTTTACGAAGAAGAAATCATCAAGGATAATACAGGGAAACCTATCCGTGTCAAAACACTGGGTCAAAAACTTTATGTGGACAGTGTTAAACAGCACGATGTGACCTTTGGAATTGGGCCAGCAGGTACAGGGAAGACCTTCCTTGCAGTGACCTTGGCAGTGACTGCCCTTAAACGTGGGCAGGTCAAGCGGATTATCCTAACACGCCCGGCAGTGGAAGCAGGCGAGAGTCTAGGTTTTCTTCCGGGTGATCTTAAGGAGAAGGTAGATCCTTACCTTAGACCTGTTTATGATGCCTTGTATCAGATTCTGGGCAAAGACCAAACGACTCGTCTCATGGAGCGTGAAATTATCGAGATTGCACCTCTTGCCTATATGCGTGGACGAACCTTGGATGATGCCTTTGTCATTCTCGACGAGGCGCAAAATACGACCATCATGCAGATGAAGATGTTTTTGACTCGTTTAGGTTTTAATTCTAAGATGATTGTCAATGGAGATATCAGTCAGATTGACCTTCCGCGTAACGTCAAGTCCGGTTTGATTGATGCCCAAGAAAAGCTCAAGAGCATTCACCAGATTGACTTTGTTCATTTTTCAGCCAAGGATGTGGTTCGCCATCCAGTTGTCGCTCAGATTATCCGAGCTTATGAACCAGCTCCAATTAAAAATGAAGAGCATGAAGAATTAGAGTCTCAACCTCTGTCTGAAGGATAGTTCTTTTGTACTTAAAATTATCTCAATACCAAGTATAAGTTTGCTTTTTACATGTTTCATTCAATATCCTTATATTAGTTAGAAACTTTTCAAGTGGTGGAATCCTATGGAATCAATCTTTTTAAAACTATCTCAGTATCCCATAGTCGAGACTGAGCGTTTATTGCTTAGACCTGTAACTTTGGATGATGCGGAAGAAATGTTTGACTATGCCTCGGACATAGAAAATACGCGCTACACTTTTCCAACCAATCAAAGCTTGGAAGAAACTCAAAATAATATTGCTCAGTTCTACTTGGCCAATCCGTTAGGCCGGTGGGGAATTGAACTGAAATGCAATGGTCAGTTTATTGGAACCATTGACTTGCATAAGATTGATCCTGTTCTTAAGAAGGCAGCTATTGGCTACATTATCAATAAAAAGTATTGGAATCAAGGATTGACGACAGAAGCCAATCGTGCCGTAATTGAGCTAGCTTTTGAGAAGATAGGAATGAATAAGTTAGTTGCTTTACACGATAAGGATAATCCTGCGTCAGGAAAGGTCATGGAGAAATCAGGAATGCGTTTTTCCCACGAAGAAGCTTATGCTTGTATGGACCAGCATGAAGAAGGCCGAATCGTTACAAGAGTTCATTATGTTTTGACCAAGGAAGATTATTTTACAAATAAATAAGCAGTTGAGAAGAAATTTTCAACTGTTTTTTCATCCTCTTACGAATAATCTAAGAGAGGAGAAAATATGGAAGCAATTATCGAGAAAATCAAAGAGTATAGAATCATTGTCATCTGTACTGGTCTGGGCTTGCTTGTAGGCGGATTTTTCCTGCTAAAGCCAGCTCCACAAACACCTGTCAAGGAAACGAATTTGCAGGCAGAAGTTGCAGCTGTTTCCAAGGATTCATCGATCGAAAAGGATGTGAAGAAGGAAAAAAAGGAAGAACCTGTTGAACAAGATCTAATCACAGTAGATGTAAAAGGCGCTGTTAAAGCACCTGGAATTTATGATTTGCCTGTAGGTAGTCGGGTCAATGACGCTGTTCAAAAGGCGGGTGGCTTGACAGAGCAAGCAGACAGCAAGTCGCTTAATCTAGCTCAGAAAGTCAGTGATGAGGCTTTGGTTTACGTTCCAACTAAGGGAGAAGAATTAGCTAGTCAACAGGCAGGTTCTGGGCCGACTTCTTCAACAAGCAAAGAAAAGAAGGTCAATCTCAACAAGGCAAGTCTGGAAGAACTCAAGCAGGTCAAGGGATTAGGTGGCAAACGAGCTCAGGACATTATCGACCATCGTGAGGCAAATGGCAAGTTCAAGTCAGTAGACGAGCTCAAGAAGGTCTCTGGCATTGGTGCCAAAACAATAGAAAAGCTAAAAGACTATGTTACAGTGGATTAAGAAGTTCCCCATTCCCCTCATTTACCTGAGTTTTCTGTTACTTTGGCTTTATTACGCTATTTTCTCAGGATCCTATCTCGCTTTGCTCGGCTTTATTTTTTTGCTAGTCTGTCTCTTTGTACAATTTCCTTGGAGATCTGCTAGCAAAGTTCTAGTGCTTTGTGGAATCTTTGGTTTCTGGTTTCTGTTTCAAAATTGGCAACAGATTCAAGCTGGTCAAAACCTAGAGGATTCTGTTGAAAGGGTACGGATTTTACCAGACACTATTAAGGTCAATGGTGATAGTCTGTCCTTTCGTGGCAAGTCTGATGGACGCATTTTTCAAGTTTATTATAAACTCCAGTCCGAGGAGGAGAAAGAAGCCTTTCAAGCTTTAACAGCCCTTCATGATTTGGAACTTGAAGGAAAACTATCAGAGCCAGAAGGGCAGAGAAATTTTGGTGGCTTTGACTACCAAGCCTATCTGAAGACTCAGGGAATTTACCAGACACTCAATATCAAAAAAATCCAGTCCCTTAAACAGGTTAGCAGTTGGGATATAGGAGAAAACCTATCCAGTTTACGCCGAAAGGCTGTGGTTTGGATTAAGACACATTTTCCAGACCCTATGCGCAATTACATGACAGGGCTCTTGTTAGGACATCTGGACACCGACTTTGAGGAGATGAACGAGCTTTATTCTAGTCTAGGAATTATCCACCTCTTTGCCTTGTCGGGTATGCAGGTAGGCTTTTTCATGGATGGCTTTAAGAAACTCCTCTTGCGATTAGGCTTGACCCAAGAAAAGTTGAAATGGCTGACCTATCCCTTTTCCCTTATCTATGCAGGGCTGACAGGATTTTCAGCATCAGTCATTCGCAGTCTTTTGCAAAAGTTACTGGCTCAACATGGTGTTAAGGGCTTGGATAATTTTGCCTTGACGGTCCTTGTACTCTTTATCATTATGCCTAACTTTTTCCTGACGGCAGGAGGAGTTTTGTCATGTGCTTATGCTTTTATCTTGACCATGACCAGTAAAGAAGGGGAGGGGTTTAAGGCTATTGCCAGAGAAAGTCTGGTTATTTCTTTGGGAATATTACCCATTCTATCCTTCTATTTTGCGGAATTTCAACCTTGGTCCATCCTCTTGACCTTTGTCTTTTCCTTTCTTTTTGACTTGGTCTTCTTACCGCTCTTGTCTATCTTATTTGCCCTTTCCTTTCTCTATCCAGTCATTCAGCTGAATTTTATTTTTGAATGGTTGGAGGGGATGATTCGCTTTGTATCACAGGTGGCAAGTAGACCTCTGGTCTTTGGACAACCCAATGCGTGGCTTTTAATTTTATTGTTAATTTCCTTGGCTTTAGTCTATGATTTGAGGAAAAACATTAAAAGGCTAGCAGTGTTGAGCTTCTTGATTACAGGTCTCTTTTTCTTGACCAAGTATCCACTGGAAAATGAAATCACCATGCTGGATGTTGGGCAGGGGGAAAGTATTTTCCTACGGGATGTAACTGGGAAAACCATTCTCATAGATGTAGGTGGCAAGGCAGAATCTGATAAGAAAATCGAAAAATGGCAAGAAAAGGCGACGACCAGCAATGCCCAGCGCACCTTGATACCCTATCTTAAAAGTCGAGGAGTGGCCAAGATTGACCAGCTAATTTTGACAAATACGGACAAGGAGCATGTTGGCGATTTGTTGGAGGTGACCAATGCATTCCATGTAGGGGAGATCTTAGTATCAAAAGGCAGTCTGAAACAGAAGGAATTTGTGGAAGAACTGCAGGCGACTCAAACCAAGGTACGAAGTGTGACAGCAGGAGAGAAATTGCCAATTTTTGGAAGTCACTTAGAAGTCCTATCTCCAAGGAAAATGGGAGACGGAGGTTATGATGATTCCCTAGTTCTGTATGGGAAACTTTTGGATAAGTACTTTCTCTTCACAGGAAATTTGGAGGAGAAAGGAGAGAAGGACTTGTTGAAGCAGTATCCTGACCTAGAAGTGGATGTTTTGAAAGCTAGCCAACATGGCTCTAAAAAATCACCAAGTTCAGCCTTTCTAGAACAGCTCAAACCAGAGATGACTCTCATTTCAGTTGGAAAGAACAATCGAACGAAACTCCCCCATCAGGAAACCTTGACCCGACTGGAAGGTATCAACAGTAAAGTTTACCGAACTGACCAGCAGGGAGCTATACGCTTTAAAGGGTGGAATAGTTGGAAAATAGAAAGCGTTCGATAGGAAGGACAAATATTATATATTAGTAAAATAAACTAAAAATCTGTTGCATAATAATGATAAAAACGATATAATAAAAGCGTCTTCAATATTGATGATATAAAATCATTAAAAATTAGTAAAAATCGTTTAATTAGTTAGTTTATGATTATTGGTCTTTTTTTGTCCAGTGTATCTGCTTTGACAGTCACTAAAAGTTATAGGTATTATTGGAATACCTACAATAAGTCTAGTATGAATTGCCAGAGATATAACTATATTAATCCCCTGTTATGGTCTCGTTATGACAGCTATTCAGAGTATAAAGTTGGTTCTGGCTGAAATTACAATCGTTATGAGGTACTAAACTACTACAGCGGAGGCTATTAATCCAAAAAGGAGGGCTAGATATGTTGCAGCTTACTCATGTGACCTTAAAAACGCGACAAGTCATCTTACAAGATGTTGATTTTACATTTGAAAAGGGTAGGATTTATGGTATTCTTGCTATCAATGGCTCTGGAAAGACGACACTGTTCCGCGCCATTAGCAATTTAATTCCTATAAGTAGTGGAAATATTGTAGTCCCTCCTTCTTTATTTTATTATGAAAGCATTGAATGGCTGGATGGAAACTTAAGTGGGATGGACTATCTTCGCCTGATCAAGAACATCTGGAAGTCAGGGCTGAACTTGGGGGATGAAATTGATTACTGGGAAATGTCTGACTATATCAGCCTTCCCATTCGCAAGTATTCCTTAGGCATGAAGCAACGCTTGGTGATTGCTATGTATTTCCTCAGTCAGGCCAAATGCTGGCTTATGGATGAGATTACAAATGGCTTAGATGAGTATTATCGACAGAAGTTTTTTGATAGGCTAGCACAAATCGATAGACAAGAACAGCTGGTTCTTTTAAGTTCCCACTATAAGGAAGAGTTGCTTGATGTCTGCGATAGAGTAGTAACCATTCACCAGGGGCAAATAGAAGAGGTTTAGTTTATGAAAGATGTTAGTCTATTTTTATTAAAAAAAGTTTTCAAAAGTCGCTTAAACTGGATTATCTTAGCTTTATTTGTATCTGGACTCGGTGTTACCTTTTATTTAAATAGTCGGACTGCAAACTCACACAGCTTGGAGAGCGAGTTGGAAACCTATCTTGTAAAAAATGAGAGAGTCATCAATGAATATGAAGAGGAACTCTCCCAAATATCTGATACCAACTCGGAGGAATACCAGATTGCTAAAATTAATTTAGAATCGCAAAAAAATCATTCGACTCAAAAGACAGAAATTCTGACTTTATTAAAAGAAGGGCGATGGAAAGAAGCCTACTATTTGCAGTGGCAAGATGAAGAGAAGAATTATGAAAGGATATCAAATAACCCGACTGTTAGCTCTGACTTTAAAATGGCGGTTGACCGCCAAAGAAAGATTTACCAAGCCCTGTATCCCTTGAACATAAAAGCACATACTTTGGAGTTTCCGACCCACGGGATTGATCAGATTATCTGGATTTTAGAGGCTATCATCCCAACCTTGTTTGTGATTGCTATTATTTTTATGCTAACGCAACTATTTGCAGAAAGATATCAAAATCATCTGGACACAGCTCAGTTATATCCTTTTTCAAAAGTGGCATTTGCCATGTCCTCCCTTGGAGTTGGAGTGGGCTATGTAAGTGTGCTGTTTATCGGAATCAGCGGATTTTCTTTTCTAGTGGGAAGTCTGATAAGTGGTTTTGGACAGTTAGATTATCCCTACCCGATTTATAGCTTAGTGAATCAAGAGGTAACTATTGGAAAGATACAAGATATGTTATTTCCTGGCTTGTTATTAGCTTTCTTAGCCTTTATCGTCATTGTGGAAGTAGTGTACTTGATTGCTTACTTTTTCAAGCAAAAAATGCCTGTCCTCTTTCTTTCACTCATTGGGATTGTTGGCTTATTGTTTGGCATCCAAACAATCCAGCCTCTTCAAAAGATTGCACATCTGATTCCCTTTACTTACTTGCGTTCAGTGGAGATTTTATCTGGAAGATTACCTAAGCGGATTGATAATGTCAATCTAAATTGGGACATGGGGATGGTCTTACTTCCTTGCCTGATTATCCTTTTGTTAGTGGGGATTCTATTTATCGAAAGATTGGGAAGTTCACGTAAAAAGGAAGTTTTTAATAGGTTTTAGCATTCCCATAGGGAAGGTGTGGAAAAACTAATACAGAGAGGGAATCAACTTGATTCTCTCTTTTTGATTCGAAAACCAAGCCAAAATACAAACACAAACTTTTCAAAAAAATAACTTTTTATCTTGACAAGAGCTAGAAAACTTGGTATCATATAAAAGTTGAGAAAAGCAGAAGTGAGAGCTTCTCGCCTTGTGACATTAAGTTGCCTGGCCCTACGGATGAAAAGTTTCTAAGAAACGCTATCATAACGTGCGGGCTTGTATTATTACGAGTCCGCTATTGTTTTTCTCTAATAAAACAAAAGAGGTGAAAACCATAGCAAAGCAAGACTTATTCATCAATGATGAGATTCGTGTACGTGAAGTTCGCTTGATTGGTCTTGAAGGAGAACAGCTAGGCATCAAGCCACTCAGTGAAGCGCAAGCTTTGGCTGATAACGCTAATGTTGACCTAGTATTGATTCAACCCCAAGCCAAACCGCCTGTTGCAAAAATTATGGACTACGGTAAGTTCAAATTTGAGTACCAGAAGAAGCAAAAAGAACAACGTAAAAAACAAAGTGTTGTTACTGTGAAAGAAGTTCGTCTAAGTCCAACTATTGACAAGGGTGACTTTGATACAAAACTTCGCAATGCACGCAAATTCCTTGAAAAAGGAAATAAAGTTAAGGTATCTATTCGCTTTAAGGGTCGTATGATTACCCATAAAGAGATTGGTGCAAAAGTTTTAGCCGAGTTTGCTGAAGCAACTCAAGATATTGCCATCATCGAACAACGTGCTAAAATGGATGGACGTCAAATGTTCATGCAATTGGCGCCAGCGACTGACAAAAAATAATTGTCAGAAAGTTAAATAAAGGAGAAAAAATCATGCCAAAACAAAAAACACACCGCGCATCAGCTAAACGTTTCAAACGTACAGGTTCTGGTGGACTTAAACGTTTCCGTGCTTACACTTCTCACCGTTTCCACGGAAAAACTAAGAAACAACGTCGTCATCTTCGTAAAGCATCTATGGTGCATTCAGGAGATTACAAACGTATCAAAGCAATGCTTACTCGCTTGAAATAATAGCTTGACTGTAAGTAAACAATTCTAGGAAATATTTGGAGGAAATAAAACATGGCACGTGTTAAAGGTGGCGTTGTATCACGCAAACGTCGTAAACGTATTCTTAAATTAGCAAAAGGTTACTATGGAGCTAAACACATCTTGTTCCGTACTGCAAAAGAACAAGTAATGAACTCTTACTACTATGCATACCGTGACCGTCGTCAGAAAAAACGTGACTTCCGCAAATTGTGGATCACTCGTATCAACGCGGCAGCTCGTATGAACGGACTTTCATACTCACAATTGATGCATGGTTTGAAATTGGCTGAGATCGAAGTTAACCGTAAAATGCTTGCTGACTTGGCTGTTAACGATGCAGCAGCTTTCACAGCTCTTGCAGATGCAGCTAAAGCAAAACTTGGTAAATAATAACTGATAAGACTGGAACAGGATTGTCCCAGTCTTTTTAAAAATAAAGGAGAAAAAATGGCTTCAAAAATGCTACATACTTGCTTGCGAGTAGAAAATCTTGAAAAATCAATTGCATTTTATCAAGATGCTTTTGGATTTAAAGAATTGCGTCGCAGAGATTTTCCAGACCATGCCTTCACGATTGTCTATCTAGGTCTTGAGGGTGATGACTATGAGTTGGAGTTGACTTATAACTACGATCACGGTCCGTATGTGGTTGGAGATGGCTTTGCCCATATCGCCCTCAGTACACCTGATCTTGAGGCGCTTCATCAAGAGCATAGTGCCAAAGGTTATGAAGTTACTGAGCCAAATGGCCTACCAGGAACTGCACCTAACTATTACTTTGTCAAAGACCCTGATGGCTACAAAGTCGAAGTTATTCGTGAAAAATAATCTCGTGAAGTCAAGTAGAATGTTCGTTTTCTACTTGACTTTTTTTAGCTGAAAGAGTATACTAATAAAAATTTAACCTTTAAGGGGAGTCCAGAGAGACTCACAAGGTGTCAGATAAAAGAATAATACAATTTTCTAGAGGAGACTTTTTGAGTGTGCTCTCTTGTGTTGTACGATTTTAACTGAGGCCTTGCACTAGCAAGGTCTTTTCTTTGTCTGATCCCCTTAAAATTTAAGGAGGAAAAGTCATGAATCCCACATGTAAGAAACGTTTGGGTGCCATTCGTTTGGAAACCATGAAGGTGGTTGCACAGGAGGAAATCGCGCCAGCAATCTTTGAATTAGTCCTAGAAGGAGAAATGGTTGAAGCTATGCGAGCAGGCCAATTTCTTCATCTTCGTGTTCCTGATGATGCCCATCTCTTGCGTCGCCCTATTTCAATTTCGTTTATTGATAAGGTTAAGAAGCAGTGTCATCTCATTTATCGGATTGAGGGAGCTGGGACTGCCATTTTTTCAACTTTAAATCAGGGGGATACTCTTGATGTGATGGGTCCTCAGGGGAATGGTTTTGACTTGTCTGACCTAGATGAGCAGAGCCAGGTTCTCCTCGTTGGTGGAGGAATTGGTGTTCCTCCCTTGCTTGAGGTGGCCAAGGAATTGCATGAGCGTGGTGTGAAAGTAGTGACAGTTCTCGGTTTTGCGACTAAGAATGCTGTTATTTTAGAGACGGAATTAGCTCAATATGGTCAAGTCTTTGTAACGACAGATGATGGTTCTTATGGTATTAAGGGAAATGTCTCTGTAGTCATCAAGGATTTAGACAATCAATTTGATGCTGTTTACTCATGTGGGGCGCCTGGAATGATGAAGTATATCAATCAAACCTTTTATGACCACCCAAGAGCCTATCTATCTCTAGAATCTCGTATGGCTTGTGGGATGGGAGCTTGCTATGCCTGCGTCCTAAAAGTGCCAGAAAGCGAGACGGCCAGCCAACGTGTCTGTGAAGATGGCCCTGTTTTCCGCACAGGAACAGTTGTATTATAAGGAGAAAATCATGACTACAAATCGTTTACAAGTTTCTCTACCAGGCTTGGATTTGAAAAATCCGATTATTCCAGCATCAGGCTGTTTTGGTTTTGGACAAGAGTATGCTAAGTACTATGATTTAGACCTTTTAGGTTCTATTATGATCAAGGCGACAACCCTTGAACCACGCTTTGGCAATCCAACTCCAAGGGTGGCAGAAACACCTGCTGGCATGCTCAATGCAATTGGTTTGCAAAATCCGGGTTTGGAGGTTGTTTTGGCTGAAAAGTTACCTTGGCTGGAAAGAGAATATCCAAATCTTCCTATTATCGCTAATGTGGCTGGTTTTTCAAAACAAGAGTATGCAGCTGTTTCTCATGGGATTTCCAAGGCAACTAATGTAAAGGCTATCGAGCTCAATATTTCTTGCCCCAATGTTGACCACTGTAATCACGGACTTTTGATTGGTCAAGATCCAGATCTAGCTTATGATGTGGTGAAAGCAGCTGTGGAAGCCTCTGATGTGCCAGTTTATGTCAAATTAACCCCTAGTGTGACCGATATCGTCACTGTCGCAAAAGCTGCAGAAGATGCGGGGGCAAGTGGCTTGACCATGATCAATACTCTAGTTGGAATGCGCTTTGACCTCAAAACTCGTAAACCAATCTTGGCTAATGGAACAGGTGGAATGTCTGGTCCAGCAGTCTTTCCGGTAGCTCTCAAACTTATCCGCCAAGTAGCCCAAACTACAGACCTGCCCATCATTGGAATGGGAGGAGTGGATTCGGCAGAAGCTGCCCTAGAAATGTATATGGCTGGAGCATCTGCTATTGGAGTTGGAACAGCCAACTTTACCAATCCATATACCTGTCCTGATATCATCGAAAATTTACCAAAGGTTATGGATAAATATGGTATCAGCAGTCTAGAAAATCTACGCAAGGAAGTAAAAGAGTCTCTGAAGTAAACTGCAATCAATCTGTTCTTGATTTTTTATCAGTTTGTAATGTTGATTATAGAGAATTTTGATATAATGAAATGAGTAAGAACAGAGGAAGTAAATTAATGAAGAAATTGAGATTTGTTTTTTTAGCCCTGCTATTTTTCTTAGCTAGTCCAGAGGGTGTAATGGCAAGTGATGGTACTTGGCAAGGAAAACAATACCTGAAAGCAGATGGCAACCAAGCGGCTAATGAGTGGGTTTTTGATGCTCATTATCAGTCTTGGTTTTATATCAAAGCAGATGCCAACTATGCTGAAAATGAATGGCTGAAACAAGGTGACGACTATTTTTATCTCAAATCTGGTGGCTATATGGCCAAGTCAGAATGGATAGAAGACAAGGGAGTCCTTTATTATCTTGATCAAGATGGAAAGATGAAAAGAAATGCTTGGCTAGGAGCTTCCTATGTCGGTGCTACAGGTACCAAGGTAATAGAAGACTGGGTATATGATTCTCAATATGATGCTTGGTTTTATATAAAAGCAGATGGACAGCACGCAGAGAAAGAATGGCTCCAAATCAAGGGGAAGGACTATTATTTTAAATCTGGTGGTTATTTACTAACAAGTCAGTGGATTGAGCAGGCTTATGTGAATGCTAGTGGTGCCAAAGTACAGCAAGGTTGGCTTTTTGACAAACAATACCAATCTTGGTTTTATATCAAAGAAAATGGAAATCATGCTGATAAAGAATGGATTTTCGAAAATGGTCACTATTATTATCTAAAATCCGGAGGCTATATGGCAGCAAATGAATGGATTTTGGATAAAGATTCATGGTTTTACCTCAAATCTGATGGTAAAATGGCTGAGAAAGAATGGGTATACGATTCTAAAAATCAAGCCTGGTACTACTTCAAATCCGGTGGCTACATGGCAAAAAATGAGACTATTGATGGTCATCAGTTAGGAAACGATGGAAAGTGGCATAAGGAGTCCAAGACTAGCTCTGATTATTATCAGGTCCTTCCAGTTACTTCAAATATCTATAATGCAGATGGTGAAAAGCTGTCATATATATCGCAAGGTAGTGTTGTTTGGCTAGATAAGGATAGAAAAAGTGATGACAAGCGCCTGGCTATTACTATTTCTGGTTTGTCAGGCTATATGAAAACAGAAGATTTACAAGCACTAGATGCCAGCAAGGATTTTATCCCTTATTATGAGAGTGATGGACATCGTTTTTATCACTATGTAGCTCAGAATGCTAGTGTTCCAGTAGCTGCTCATCTTTCTGATATGGAAGTAGGCAAGAAATATTATTCGGCAGATGGGCTGCATTTTGATGGTTTTAACCTTGAAAATCCCTTCCTTTTCAAAGATTTGACAGAGGCTACAAACTATAGTGCTGAAGACTTGGATAAGGTATTTAGTTTGTTAAATATTAATAATAGCCTCTTAGAAAATAAGGGAGCTACCTTTAAGGAAGCCGAAGAACATTACCATATCAATGCCCTCTATCTCCTTGCCCATAGTGCCTTAGAAAGCGACTGGGGACGTAGCAAGATTGCCAAAGATAAGAATAATTTCTTTGGAATTACAGCCTATGATACGACCCCTTACCTTTCTGCCAAGACATTTGATGATGTGGATAAGGGAATTTTAGGTGCAACCAAGTGGATTAAGGAAAATTATATCGATAGGGGCAGAACTTTCCTTGGAAACAAGGCGTCTGGTATGAATGTGGAATATGCGTCAGACCCTTATTGGGGTGAAAAAATTGCTAGTGTGATGATGAAAATCAATGAGAAACTAGGTGGTAAAGATTAGTCCTATAATTGGATATGATTTGAGTGAATAGTATGTTAAAAATCCTGATTTCAAGTAAAATCAGGATTTTTTCATGGATGCGATTTTTTCTGGATCTGGTGTGACACGGAGGGTCTTTTGTCCTGTGTAAGTGACAAAGCCAGGTTTTCCACCAGTTGGTTTATTGAGTTTCTTGACTTTAATCATATCTACCTGGACCAGATTTGACAAGCGACCTTGAGAGAAGTAGGCGGCTAGCTCTGCTGCGTCTGTTTTGACTTCATCAGATGGGTCAAGATTGCCTGAGATGACTACGTGGCTTCCAGGAATATCCTTGGCGTGGAACCAAAGTTCCTCCTTGCGTGCCATTTTAAAGGTTAGTTCCTCATTTTGCAGGTTATTGCGGCCGACATAGATGATGGTTTTGCCATCGCTTGCTAGATATTGTTCTGGCTTTTTGCGCTTCTGAATTTTTTCTCGCTGTCTTCTGCGGATAAAGCCAGTTTGAATTAATTCTTCACGGATTTCAGCGATTTCTTCTAGTCCAGCTTGGTTGAGGACGGTTTCTACACTTTCCAAATAGAGAATGGTTGCCTTGGTTTCCTCAATCAGGTCAGTCAAGTATTTGACAGCTTCTTTGAGTTTCTGGTAACGTTTAAAGTAGCGTTGGGCATTCTGGTTGGGAGTCAGAGCCTTATCAAGCGCAATCGTGATAGGTTGATTAGTATAGTAGTTGTCTAGGATAACCTGGTCTTGGTCGTTAGGCACTTGGTGGAGGAAGGTTGTTAGCAATTCTCCTTTTTGACGAAATTCTTCAGCGTTGTCTGTCGCCAGTAACTCTTTTTCTTGTTTTTTGAGTTTGTGGCGGTTTTTCTGAAGTTCATTTTCAACACGACGAATGAGTTCACTGGCTTGCTGTTTGACGCGGTCGCGTTCAGCCTTGTCCTTATAGTAGGTGTCCAACAAATCAGAAAGACTGGTAAAAGGTTCTCCCACCTGATTTGCAAAAGGAACTGGGCTGAAGGAAGTCTCAGTCAAGCATGGCTTGGTTTCTTGATTGAAAAAGTTTCGAAAAGTGGAAAGTTTTTCACTAACCAGTATCCTTTCCAATTCATTTGCCGTATCGCGTCCCAGACCTTGAAAGAGGCTTTGAAGGTTTTTAGCTGTCGTTTCCTGTGTTTGTAGGATTTCAAAGAGCTTTTCGTCCTTGATTGTAAAAGGATTGAGAGATTCTGTACTTGGTGGAGCGATGTAGGTCGACCCAGGAAGCAAGGTGCGGTAGCTATTTTGTGAAAAACCAACATGTTTAATGACTTCGAGGATTTTGTGACTGCTTTTATCAACCAGTAGAATATTACTGTGTTTCCCCATAATTTCGATAATCAAGGTAGCCTGAATATGGTCTCCAATCTCGTTTTTATTGGAAACTGTCATTTCCACAATACGGTCATTTTCCACTTGCTCGATCGACTCAATCAGGGCACCCTGCAAATACTTTCTCAAAACCATGATAAAGGTAGAGGGTTGGGCTGGATTTTCAAAAGTTGTTTGGGTCAGCTGAATGCGTCCAAAAACTGGATGGGCAGAAAGGAGCAGGCGATGGCTTTGGCGATTGCTACGGATTTGCAAGACCAACTCTTGTTCAAAAGGTTGATTGATTTTCTGGATGCGACCGTTCACTAACTCTCTTCGCAATTCCTCAACCATGTGGTGTAAAAAAAATCCGTCAAATGACATCGTTCTCTCCTTGTGATTGTATTCCATAGTATTATATCAAAAAGGTAGAATAAAATCATGGAAATGTGGTATAATAAAGCCAAGTAAAGAGAAACGAGAAGCACATGTATATTGAAATGGTAGATGAAACTGGTCAAGTTTCAAAAGAAATGTTGCAACAAACCCAAGAAATTTTGGAATTTGCAGCCCAAAAATTAGGCAAAGAAGACAAGGAGATGGCAGTTACCTTTGTGACTAATGAACGTAGTCATGAACTCAATCTGGAGTACCGTGACACGGACCGTCCGACAGATGTTATCAGCCTTGAATATAAACCAGAGTTGGAAATTGCCTTTGACGAAGAGGATTTGCTTGAAAATCCGGAATTGGCAGAGATGATGTCTGAGTTTGATGCCTATATTGGGGAACTGTTCATCTCTATTGATAAGGCTCATGAGCAGGCCGAGGAATATGGCCACAGCTTTGAGCGTGAGATGGGCTTCTTGGCAGTACATGGCTTTTTACATATCAATGGATATGATCACTACACTCCGGAAGAAGAAGCGGAGATGTTCGGTTTACAAGAAGAAATTTTGACAGCCTATGGACTCACAAGACAATAAACGAAAATGGAAAAATCGTGACCTGATATCCAGTTTAGAATTTGCTCTCACAGGAATTTTTACTGCTATCAAGGAAGAACGCAATATGCGAAAACATGCAGTGACGGCTCTAGTAGTCATCCTTGCAGGTTTTATTTTTCAGGTATCACGAATCGAATGGCTCTTTCTCCTATTGAGCATTTTCTTGGTAGTAGCCTTTGAAATTATTAACTCTGCTATTGAAAATGTGGTGGATTTGGCCAGTCACTATCACTTTTCCATGCTGGCTAAAAATGCCAAGGATATGGCGGCTGGTGCGGTATTAGTGGTCTCTCTTTTTGCAGCCTTAACAGGCGCATTGATTTTTCTCCCACGAATCTGGGATTTATTATTTTAAACAGTAAGAGGAAATTATGACTTTTAAATCAGGCTTTGTAGCCATTTTAGGACGTCCCAACGTTGGGAAGTCAACCTTTTTAAATCACGTTATGGGGCAAAAGATTGCCATCATGAGTGACAAGGCGCAGACAACGCGCAACAAAATCATGGGAATTTACACGACTGATAAGGAACAAATCGTCTTTATCGATACACCAGGGATTCACAAGCCTAAAACAGCTCTAGGAGATTTCATGGTTGAGTCTGCCTACAGTACCCTTCGCGAAGTGGACACCGTTCTTTTTATGGTACCTGCTGATGAAGCGCGTGGTAAGGGGGACGATATGATTATCGAGCGTCTCAAGGCTGCCAAGGTTCCTGTGATTTTGGTGGTGAACAAGATCGATAAGGTTCACCCAGACCAGCTCTTGTCTCAGATTGATGACTTCCGTAATCAAATGGACTTTAAGGAAATTGTACCAATCTCAGCCCTTCAAGGAAATAACGTCTCTCGTCTAGTGGATATTTTGAGTGAAAATCTGGACGAAGGTTTCCAATATTTTCCGTCTGATCAAATCACAGACCATCCAGAGCGTTTCTTGGTTTCAGAAATGGTTCGCGAGAAAGTCTTGCACTTAACTCGTGAAGAGATTCCGCATTCTGTCGCAGTAGTAGTGGATTCTATGAAACGAGATGAAGAGACAGACAAGGTTCATATCCGTGCAACTATCATGGTCGAGCGCGATAGCCAAAAAGGGATTATCATCGGTAAAGGTGGTGCTATGCTTAAGAAAATTGGTAGTATGGCACGTCGTGATATCGAACTCATGCTAGGAGACAAGGTTTTCCTAGAAACCTGGGTCAAGGTCAAGAAAAACTGGCGCGATAAAAAGCTAGATTTGGCTGACTTTGGCTATAATGAAAAAGAATACTAAGTAGAGGTGGGCTCATGCCTGCTTCTTGTTTTTACAGAAGGAGGACTTATGCCTGAATTACCTGAGGTTGAAACTGTTCGTCGTGGCTTAGAAAAATTGATTTTGGGAAAGAAGATTTCGAGTGTAGAAATTCGCTATCCCAAGATGATTAAGACGGATTTGGACGAGTTTCAAAAGGAACTGCCTGGTCAGATTATCGAGTCAATGGGACGTCGTGGCAAATATTTGCTTTTTTACCTGACAGACAAGGTCTTGATTTCCCATCTGCGGATGGAGGGCAAGTATTTTTACTATCCGGACCAGGTTCCAGAACGCAAACATGCCCATGTTTTCTTCCAGTTTGAGGATGGTGGCACGCTTGTTTATGAGGATGTTCGCAAGTTTGGTACTATGGAACTCTTGGCGCCTGACCTTTTGGAAGCCTACTTTATTTCTAAAAAATTAGGCCCTGAACCAAGCGAACAAGACTTTGATTTGCAGGTCTTTCAAGCTGCCCTAGCTAAGTCTAAAAAGCCTATCAAATCCCATCTTTTAGACCAGACTTTGGTAGCTGGACTTGGCAATATCTATGTGGATGAGGTTCTCTGGCGAGCTCAGGTTCATCCAGCCAGACCTTCCCAGATTTTGACAGCAGAAGAAGCGACTGCCATTCATGACCAGTCCATTGCTGTATTGAGACAGGCTGTTGAAAAAGGTGGCTCCACCATTCGGACCTATATCAATGCCTTTGGGGAAGATGGAACCATGCAGGATTTTCATCAAGTCTATGACAAGGCTGGTCAAGAATGTGTACGCTGTGGCACCATCATTGAGAAAATCCAACTAGGTGGACGAGGCACCCATTTTTGTCCTCAGTGCCAAAGGAGGAATTGATGGGAAAAATCATTGGAATCACTGGGGGAATTGCCTCTGGTAAGTCAACCGTGACAAATTTTCTAAGAAAGCAAGGCTTTCAAGTAGTGGATGCCGACGCAGTCGTCCACCAACTACAGAAACCTGGTGGTCGTCTGTTTGAGGCTCTAGTCCAGCACTTTGGGCAAGAAATCATCCTTGAAAACGGAGAACTTAATCGCCCTATCCTAGCTAGTCTTATCTTTTCAAATCCTGAAGAACAGGAATGGTCTAAGCGAATCCAAGGAAAGATTATCCGTGAGGAGCTAGCTAGGTTGAGAGACCAGTTGGCTCATACAGAAGAGATTTTCTTCATGGATATTCCCCTACTTTTTGAGCAGGACTACGTCTCTTGGTTTGATGAGACTTGGTTGGTCTATGTGGACCGAGATGTCCAAGTAGAACGCTTAATGAAAAGGGACCACTTGTCCAAAGATGAAGCTGAGTTTCGTTTGGCAGCCCAGTGGCCTTTAGAGAAAAAGAAAGATTTGGCCAGCCATATTCTTGATAATAATGGGAATCAGGACCTGCTTCTTATTCAGGTGCGTATCCTTCTTGAAGGGAGTAGCCAAGATGACAGAGATTAACTGGAAGGATAATCTGCGTATTGCCTGGTTTGGTAATTTTCTAACTGGAGCCAGTATTTCTTTGGTTGTGCCCTTTATGCCCATCTTTGTGGAAAATTTAGGTGTAGGGAGTGATCAAGCTGCTTTTTATGCAGGTTTAGCTATTTCTGTCTCTGCCATTTCTGCAGCACTTTTCTCTCCTATCTGGGGCATCCTTGCTGACAAATACGGTCGAAAACCCATGATGATTCGGGCTGGCATGGCCATGACTATCACTATGGGAGGCTTGGCTTTTGTGCCAAATATTTATTTGCTAATCTTTCTTCGTTTACTGAATGGTGTATTTGCAGGATTTGTTCCCAATGCAACGGCCTTGATAGCCAGTCAGGTTCCCAAGGAGAAATCAGGCTCTGCCTTAGGTACTTTGTCTACAGGCGTAGTTGCAGGTACTCTAACGGGTCCCTTTATTGGTGGCTTTATTGCAGAATTATTTGGTATTCGTACAGTTTTCTTACTGGTTGGTAGTTTTCTATTTTTAGCTGCTGTTTTAACTATTTGCTTTATCAAGGAAGATTTTCAACCAGTAGCCAAGGAAAAGGCCATCCCAACAAAGGAATTATTTACATCAATTAAATACCCCTATCTCTTGATTAACCTCTTTCTGACCAGTTTTGTCATCCAATTTTCAGCTCAATCGATTGGCCCTATTTTGGCTCTTTATGTACGCGACTTAGGCCAGACAGAGAATCTTCTTTTTATATCTGGTTTGATTGTATCCAGTATGGGCTTTTCCAGTATGATGAGTGCAGGAGTCATGGGAAAGCTAGGTGACAAGGTGGGCAACCATCGCCTCTTGGTTGTAGCCCAGTTTTATTCAGTTATCATCTATCTCCTCTGTGCCAATGCCTCTAACCCGCTTCAACTAGGACTCTATCGTTTCCTCTTTGGCCTGGGAACCGGTGCCTTGATTCCCGGAGTTAATGCCCTTCTCAGCAAGATGACGCCCAAAGCTGGTATTTCGAGGGTCTTTGCCTTTAATCAGGTATTCTTTTATCTGGGAGGTGTCGTTGGGCCTATGGCAGGTTCTGCAGTAGCAGGTCAATTTGGCTACCATGCAGTCTTTTATGCGACAAGCCTTTGTGTTGCCTTTAGTTGTCTCTTTAACCTTCTTCAATTTCGAACATTATTAAAAGTAAAGGAAATCTAGTGCGAGTAAAAATTAATCTCAAATGCTCCTCTTGTGGCAGTATCAATTACCTAACCAGTAAAAATTCAAAAACTCATCCAGACAAGATTGAGGTTTTAAAGTATTGTCCCAAGGAAAGAAAAGTAACCCTACATCTTGAATCTAAGTAGATTTTATGGTAAAATAATAAGGATTTTAAGGAGTTTGATATGTATAACCTATTATTAACCATTTTATTAGTATTATCTGTTGTGATTGTGATTGCAATTTTCATGCAACCAACCAAAAACCAATCCAGCAATGTATTTGATGCCAGCTCAGGTGATTTGTTTGAACGCAGTAAAGCACGCGGTTTTGAAGCTGTAATGCAGCGTTTGACAGGGATTTTAGTCTTTTTCTGGCTAGCCATTGCCTTAGCATTGACGGTATTATCAAGTAGATAAGAAAATAATGGGCAGGACTAGGTCTTTGCCTCTTTTTATTTTTAAAAGATATTTTAGAAGGTTTTACAGTAAAAGAAAATAAAAAAATCTAGAAAGAAAATATGAAAGATAGAATAAAAGAATATTTGCAAGATAAGGGAAAGGTGACTGTCAATGACTTGGCTCAGGCTTTGGGAAAAGACGGTTCCAAGGATTTTCGTGAGTTGATTAAAACCTTGTCCCTAATGGAAAGAAAACACCAGATTCGCTTTGAAGAAGATGGGAGTCTGACCTTGGAAGTTAAGAAAAAACATGAGATTACTCTCAAGGGGATTTTTCATGCTCATAAAAATGGCTTTGGCTTTGTTAGTCTGGAAGGCGAGGACGACGACCTTTTTGTAGGAAAAAACGATGTCAACTATGCTATTGATGGTGATACCGTTGAGGTCGTCATCAAGAAAGTCGCTGACCGCAATAAGGGAACAGCAGCAGAAGCAAAAATTATTGATATCTTAGAACACAGCCTGACAACAGTTGTCGGTCAAATCGTTCTAGATCAGGAAAAGCCCAAGTATGCTGGCTACATCCGTTCGAAAAACCAGAAAATCAGTCAACCGATCTATGTTAAGAAACCAGCCCTTAAACTCGAGGGAACCGAAGTTCTCAAGGTCTTTATCGATAAATACCCAAGCAAGAAACATGATTTCTTTGTCGCTACTGTCCTCGATGTTGTGGGGCATTCAACGGATGTCGGAATTGATGTTCTTGAGGTCTTGGAATCAATGGACATTGTATCCGAGTTTCCAGAAGCTGTTGTCAAGGAAGCAGAAAGTGTGCCTGATGCTCCGTCTCAAAAGGATATGGAAGGTCGTCTGGATCTAAGAGATGAGATTATCTTTACCATTGATGGTGCTGACGCCAAGGACTTGGACGATGCGGTGCATATCAAGGCTCTGAAAAATGGTAATCTGGAGCTTGGGGTTCACATCGCAGATGTTTCCTACTATGTAACCGAGGGTTCTGCCCTTGACAAGGAAGCCCTTAACCGCGCGACTTCAGTCTATGTAACAGACCGAGTGGTTCCAATGCTTCCAGAGCGTTTGTCAAATGGCATCTGCTCTCTCAATCCCCAAGTTGACCGTCTGACCCAATCTGCCATTATGGAGATTGATAAACATGGTCGTGTGGTCAACTATACCATTACACAAACAGTTATCAAGACCAGTTTTCGTATGACCTATAGCGATGTCAATGATATCCTAGCTGGCGACGAGGAAAAGCGACAAGAATATCAGAAAATTGTTCCTAGTATCGAACTTATGGCCAAGCTCCATGAAATGCTAGAAAACATGCGTGTGAAACGTGGAGCCCTCAATTTCGATACCAATGAAGCCAAGATTTTAGTGGATAAACAAGGTAAGCCTGTTGATATCGTTCTTCGTCAGCGTGGTGTTGCCGAGCGCATGATTGAATCCTTTATGCTGATGGCCAACGAAACAGTTGCCGAGCATTTTAGCAAGTTGGATTTGCCTTTTATCTATCGAATTCACGAGGAGCCTAAGGCTGAAAAGATTCAGAAGTTTATTGATTATGCTTCGAGTTTTGGCTTGCGCATTTATGGGACTGCCAGTGAGATGAGACAGGAGGCGCTTCAAGACATCATGCGTGCTGTTGAGGGGGAACCTTATGCAGATGTCTTGTCCATGATGCTTCTTCGCTCTATGCAGCAGGCTCGCTATTCGGAGCACAATCACGGGCATTATGGTCTAGCGGCTGATTATTACACTCACTTTACTAGTCCGATTCGTCGTTATCCAGACCTTCTTGTTCACCGTATGATTCGGGATTACGGCCGTTCTAAGGAAATAGCAGAGCATTTTGAACAAGTGATTCCAGAGATTGCGACCCAGTCTTCCAACCGTGAACGTCGTGCCATTGAGGCTGAGCGTGAAGTCGAAGCCATGAAAAAGGCTGAGTATATGGAAGAATACGTGGGCGAAGAGTACGATGCGGTTGTGTCCAGCATTGTTAAGTTTGGTCTCTTTGTCGAATTGCCGAACACAGTTGAAGGCTTGATTCACATCACAAATCTACCTGAATTTTATCATTTCAATGAGCGTGATTTGACCCTTCGTGGGGAGAAATCAGGAACAACCTTCCGTGTAGGTCAGCAAATCCGTATCCGAGTTGAAAGAGCTGACAAGATGACGGGTGAAATTGATTTCTCATATATCCCAAGTGAGTTTGATGTGATTGAAAAAGGCTTGAAACAGTCTAGTCGAAATGACAGAGGGCGTGGTTCAAGTCGTCGTTCAGATAAGAAGGAAGACAAGAGAAAATCAGGACGCTCAAATGATAAGCGCAAGCATTCACAAAAAGACAAGAAGAAAAAAGGGAAGAAACCTTTTTACAAGGAAGTAGCTAAGAAAGGAGCCAAGCATGGCAAAGGGCGAGGGAAAGGTCGTCGCACAAAATAAAAAGGCGCGTCACGACTATACAATCGTAGATACGCTAGAGGCAGGGATGGTCCTGACAGGAACTGAAATCAAGAGTGTACGAGCTGCTCGAATCAATCTCAAGGATGGCTTTGCCCAAGTAAAAAATGGGGAGGTCTGGTTGAGCAATGTTCATATTGCTCCTTACGAAGAGGGCAATATCTGGAACCAAGAACCAGAACGTCGTCGTAAACTCCTGCTCCATAAGAAACAAATTCAAAAATTGGAACAAGAGACCAAAGGGACAGGAATGACCCTGGTTCCCCTTAAAGTCTATATCAAAGATGGTTACGCTAAACTCCTTTTAGGTTTAGCTAAAGGGAAGCATGACTATGATAAACGGGAGTCTATCAAACGACGTGAGCAAAACCGCGATATTGCGCGTGTTATGAAAGCTGTTAATCAGCGATAAAAAGAGGAATGAAGATGGAAAAACTAGTTGCCTATAAACGTATGCCTTTGTGGACTAAAGAGACCATGCCAGAGGCTGTTCAGCAGAAACACAATACTAAGGTTGGGACTTGGGGGAAAATTACTGTCTTGAAGGGAGCTCTCAAGTTTATTGAATTGACAGAAGATGGTGAGGTTTTAGCTGAGCACCTCTTTGAAGCAGGGGTTGACAATCCCATGGCACAACCACAAGCCTGGCACCGAGTGGAGGCTGTAACAGACGATGTAGAATGGTATTTGGAATTTTATTGTAAACCTGAGGATTATTTTCCTAAGAAATACAATACCAATCCTGTTCATTCAGAGGTTCTAGAGGCAATGCAGATAGTAAAACCAGGGAAAGCCTTGGATTTGGGCTGTGGTCAGGGCCGTAACTCTCTCTTTCTTGCACAGAATGGTTTTGATGTGACAGCTGTGGATCAAAATGAATTGGCCCTTGAAATCTTACAAAGCATTGTGGAGCAGGAAGATTTGGACATGCCTGTTGGTCTTTACGATATCAATTCAGCCAGTATTGGGCAAGAATATGATTTTATCGTTTCAACAGTTGTTCTCATGTTTCTACAAGCGGACCGCATTCCTGCAATTATCAAAAATATGCAGGAGAAAACCACTGTTGGTGGTTATAATCTTATCGTTTGTGCTATGGATACGGAAGATTACCCTTGCTCTGTGAACTTCCCATTTACCTTTAAAGAAGGGGAATTGGCAGACTATTACAAGGACTGGGAATTGGTTAAGTACAATGAAAATCCAGGCCATTTGCACCGTCGCGATGAGACTGGCAATCGTATTCAACTACGCTTTGCGACCATGCTAGCTAAAAAAATCAAATAAACATGAATGAAGATTAGGAAATTTCCTGATCTTTTTTCTTTTTTTACGAATAATATAGAAAAGGAGAGAAATCATGTTTGTTGCGAGAGATGCTAGGGGAGAATTGGTAAATGTGTTAGAGGATAAACTTGAGAAGCAAGCATACACCTGCCCAGCTTGTGGAGGTCAGCTCTGTTTGCGTCAAGGACCAAGTGTCCGGACCCATTTTGCCCACAAAACCTTAAAAGACTGTGATTTTTCCTCTGAAAATGAAAGTCCAGAACACCTGGCAAATAAGGAATCCCTTTATCACTGGTTGAAAAAAGAGACAGAGGTTCAATTAGAATACCCGCTTCCAGAACTTAAACAGATTGCGGATGTTTTTGTAAATGGGACTCTAGCTCTAGAAGTTCAGTGTAGTCCCTTGTCTCAAAAACTTCTTAAAGAGCGTAGTGAGGGCTATCGTAGTGAGGGTTACCAAGTACTGTGGTTGCTGGGGGAAAAACTGTGGCTCAAGGAGCGGTTGACTCGTCTGCAACAAGGTTTTCTCTATTTCAGTCAAAACATGGGCTTTTATGTTTGGGAATTAGACAGTGAAAAACAAGTTTTAAGACTCAAATACCTGATTCACCAGGATCTTCGAGGTAAACTCCATTATCAAATCAAGGAATTTCCCTATGGTCACGGTGGTCTACTGGAGATATTACGTCTTCCCTATAAGAAACAAAAAATATCTAGTTTTAGTGTTTCTCAGGATAAGGACATCTGTCGTTATATTCGACAACAACTCTATTATCAAAATCCCATTTGGATGAAAGAACAAGCAGAAGCCTATCAAAAGGGAGAAAATCTCCTGACTTATGGCTTAAAAGAATGGTATCCACAAATTCGACCACTAGTAGGTGATTTTTGCCAAATTGAGAAGGATTTGACCAGCTATTATCAGTATTTTCAAACCTATTATCAAGAAAATCCTCAAAATGATTGGCAAAAGCTCTATCCACCAGCCTTTTATCAGCAATATTTCTTGAAAAATATGGTAAAATAGAAAGGATGGAGGAATCTAATGGTATTACAAAGAAATGAAATAAATGAAAAAGATACATGGGATCTATCAACGATCTACCCAACTGACCAGGCTTGGGAAGAAGCCTTAAAAGATTTAACAGAAAAATTGGAGAAAGTAGTCCAGTATGAAGGTCATCTCTTGGATAGTGCGGATAGCCTACTAGAAATTACTGAATTTTCTCTTGAAATGGAACGCCAGATGGAGAAGCTTTACGTTTATGCTCATATGAAGAATGACCAAGACACACGTGAAGCCAAGTACCAAGAGTATTATGCCAAGGCCATGACTCTCTACAGCCAACTGGACCAAGCCTTTTCATTCTATGAACCTGAATTTATGGAGATCAGTGAAGAGCAGTATGCTGACTTTTTAGAAGCTCAGCCAAAATTGCAGGTTTATCAACACTATTTTGACAAGCTTTTGCAAGGCAAGGATCACGTTCTTTCACAACGAGAAGAAGAGCTATTGGCTGGAGCTGGAGAAATCTTTGGTTCGGCAAGTGAAACATTTGCTATTTTAGATAATGCAGATATCGTCTTTCCATTTGTTAAAGATGAAGATGGTAACGAAGTACAATTATCACATGGCGTTTATATGCGTTTGATGGAGTCTAAAAACCGTGAGGTTCGTCGTGGTGCCTATCAAGCCCTCTATGCGACTTATGAGCAATTCCAACACACCTATGCCAAAACCTTGCAAACAAATGTTAAGGTTCAAAACTACCGTGCCAAAGTTCGCAACTACAAGAGCGCTCGTCATGCGGCTCTAGCAGCGAATTTTGTTCCAGAGAGTGTTTATGACAATTTGGTAGCAGCAGTTCGCAAGCATTTGCCACTCTTGCATCGTTACCTTGAACTTCGTTCAAAAATCTTGGGAATTTCAGACCTCAAGATGTACGATGTCTACACACCACTTTCATCTGTTGAATACAGTTTTACCTACCAAGAAGCCTTGAAAAAAGCAGAAGAAGCCTTGTCAGTCTTGGGTGAGGATTACTTGAGCCGTGTTAAACGTGCCTTCAGCGAGCGTTGGATTGATGTTTATGAAAATCAAGGCAAGCGTTCAGGGGCTTACTCTGGTGGTTCTTACGATACAAATGCCTTTATGCTTCTTAACTGGCAGGACAATCTGGACAATCTCTTTACTCTTGTTCATGAAACAGGTCACAGTATGCATTCAAGCTATACTCGTGAAACGCAACCTTATGTTTACGGAGATTATTCTATCTTCTTGGCTGAGATTGCATCAACTACCAATGAAAATATCTTGACGGAGAAATTATTGGAAGAAGTGGAAGACGACGCAACGCGCTTTGCTATTCTCAATAACTTCCTAGATGGTTTCCGTGGAACAGTTTTCCGCCAAACTCAATTTGCTGAGTTTGAACACGCGATTCACCAAGCAGACCAAAATGGAGAAGTCTTGACAAGCGATTTCTTAAATAAACTCTACGCAGACTTGAACCAAGAGTATTATGGTTTGAGTAAGGAAGACAATCCTGAAATCCAATACGAGTGGGCACGCATTCCACACTTCTACTATAACTACTATGTATACCAATATTCAACAGGCTTTGCAGCAGCCTCAGCCTTGGCTGAAAAGATTGTCCATGGTAGTCAAGAAGACCGTGACCGTTATATCGACTATCTCAAGGCAGGTAAGTCTGACTATCCACTTAATGTCATGAGAAAAGCTGGTGTTGATATGGAGAAGGAAGACTATCTCAACGATGCCTTTGCAGTCTTTGAACGTCGTTTGAATGAGTTTGAAGCCCTTGTTGAAAAATTGGGATTGGCATAAGATGGTTGAATCGTATAGTAAAAATGCCAACCATAACATGCGTCGCCCTGTCGTCAAGGAAGAAATTGTAGACTTGATGCGTCAGCGCCAAAAGCAAGTCACAGAATCTTTGAAAGAATTGGAAGACTTTGCCCGCAAGGAAAATATTCCCATTATTCCCCATGAAACGGTTGCTTATTTCCGTTTTCTCATGGAAACCATGCAGCCTAAAAATATTCTGGAAATTGGGACTGCAATCGGTTTTTCAGCCCTCTTGATGGCGGAACATGCGCCAAAGGCCAAGATTACAACCATTGACCGCAATCCAGAAATGATTGGTTTTGCCAAGGAAAATTTTGCCCAGTTTGACAGTCGCAAGCAAATCACGCTCCTAGAAGGAGATGCGGTAGATATCTTATCTACCTTGACAGAGTCCTATGATTTCGTCTTTATGGATTCAGCCAAGTCTAAATACATCGTCTTTTTGCCAGAAATCCTCAAACATTTGGAAGTTGGTGGTGTGGTTGTCTTGGATGATATTTTCCAAGGTGGTGATGTTGCTAAGGATATTATGGAAGTCCGTCGTGGCCAGCGAACTATTTACAGAGGCCTTCAAAGACTATTTGATGCAACCTTAGACAATCCAGGACTCACTGCAACATTAGTACCTCTGGGTGACGGCATCCTCATGCTTCGTAAAAATGTAGCAGATGTTCAATTGCCTGACAGCGAATGATTTTCAGAAAAATTTAAGAAAATATAGTAAAATAGATAGGGTAACACTTATCTCAAAGGAGAAGACATGAAGAAAAAACTATTGGCAGGTGCCATTACACTATTATCAGTAGCAACTTTAGCAGCTTGTTCGAAAGGTTCAGAAGGGGCAGACCTTATCAGCATGAAAGGAGATGTTATCACAGAACATCAATTTTATGAGCAAGTGAAAAGCAATCCTTCAGCCCAGCAAGTGTTGTTGAACTTGACCATCCAAAAAGTATTTGAGAAGCAATATGGCTCAGAAGTAGATGACAAAGAAGTCAATGATACTATTGCCGAAGAAGAGAAACAATATGGTGAGAACTACCAACGTGTCTTGTCACAGGCAGGAATGACTCTTGAAACACGTAAAGCTCAAATTCGTACAAGTAAATTGGTTGAGTTGGCAGTTAAGAAGGCAGCAGAAGCTGAATTGACAGATGATGCCTATAAGAAAGCATTTGATGAATACACTCCAGATGTAACGGCTCAAATCATCCGTCTGGACAATGAAGACAAAGCTAAAGAAATTCTTGAAAAAGCCAAAGCTAGTGATGCAGACTTTGCTCAATTAGCCAAAGATAATTCAACTGATGAGAAAACCAAAGCGAACGGTGGAGAGATCACCTTTGATTCTGCTTCGACAGAAGTACCAGATCAAGTTAAAAAAGCAGCTTTTGCTTTAGATGTAAATGGTGTTTCTGATGTGATTAGCGTTACTGGAACACAAGCCTACAGCAGTCAATATTACATTGTTAAACTGATTAAGAAAACAGAAAAATCATCTAATATTGACGACTACAAAGAAAAATTAAAAACTGTTATCTTAACTCAAAAACAAAATGACGCTTCATTTGTTCAAAGTGTTATCGGAAAAGAATTGCAAGCAGCCAATATCAAGGTTAAAGACCAGGCCTTCCAAAATATCTTCACTCAATACATCGGTGGTGGAGATTCAAGCTCAAGCAGTTCTTCAAAAGAATAAAACAGAAAAGAGCCAAGTGCTCTTTTTCTTATGAGAAAATCTTCTATCTTAAGGGTAAGAGTTTTTTTCTTTCGGAAAAAATGGTATAATAGCAATCAAAACTAGAAAATAAACGGAATTTGGGAATAATTTCTTTTGTTCTCATTAGATTGGTGATACTATGAAGATTAGTAAGAGGCACCTGTTAAACTATTCTATTCTAGTTCCTTACTTACTTTTATCTATTTTGGGTTTGATTGTAGTCTATTCTACAACCAGTGCCATTCTTATCGAAGAAGGTAAAAGTGCCCTCCAATTGGTTCGAAGTCAGGGAATGTTTTGGATATTTAGTTTAATATTGATTGCCTTGATATATAAGCTGAAACTGAATTTTTTAAGAAAAGAACGACTTTTATTTATTGTTATGTTTGTTGAGTTGATTCTCTTAGCTCTGGCTCGCTTAATTGGTACGCCAGTCAATGGAGCCTATGGTTGGATTTCAGTAGGACCTTTGACCATTCAGCCAGCTGAGTATTTGAAGATTATCATCGTCTGGTACTTGGCCCAACGTTTTTCAAAACAACAGGATGAAATTGGTATTTACGATTTTCAAGTTTTAACTCAAAATCAATGGATTCCTCGAGCTTTTAATGATTGGCGTTTTGTCCTATTGGTAATGATAGGAAGTTTGGCTATTTTTCCAGATTTGGGGAATGCGACGATCCTAGCTCTGGTTGCCTTGATTATGTATACAGTCAGTGGGATTGCTCATCGTTGGTTTATAGCATTTATTGGTGTATTGGTAGGAGTTTCAGCCCTATCCTTATCAGCTATTTCTATGATTGGGGTTGATAAGTTTTCAAAAGTTCCAGTATTTGGTTACGTTGCCAAGCGTTTCAGTGCCTACTTTAATCCCTTTGCTGATTTGGCAGGAGCAGGCCACCAACTTGCAAATTCCTACTTTGCCATGGTAAATGGTGGTTGGTTTGGTCTAGGCTTAGGAAATTCAATCGAAAAACGTGGTTATTTACCAGAGGCCCATACAGATTTTGTATTTTCAATTGTTATTGAAGAGTTTGGATTTGTGGGAGCTAGCTTGATTTTAGCCCTTGTCTTTTTCCTGATTTTGCGGATTATCCTAGTCGGTATTCGTGCTAAGAATCCCTTTAATTCCATGATGGCGATTGGGGTTGGGGGGATGATGTTGGTACAGGTCTTTGTCAATATCGGTGGAATTTCAGGCATTATTCCTTCGACAGGAGTAACCTTCCCCTTCTTATCACAAGGGGGGAACAGTCTCCTAGTCTTGTCTGTAGCCATCGCCTTTGTCTTAAATATTGATGCAAGTGAAAAACGTGCCCAATTATATGAGGAGTTAGAAGCTCACTCATCAAACTATATGTAGAGTTGATAGTGGAAAGGATTACCTATGTCTCTTCAAAAATTAGAAAACTATAGTAATAAAGCTGTCGTGCAAGAAGAAGTATTGATTTTAACAGAATTGTTAGAAGATATCACTAAAAATATGCTTGCACCAGAGACTTTTGAAAAAATCATGCAGTTGAAAGAATTGTCAACTCAAGAAGATTATCAAGGCTTGAACCAATTGGTTACTAGCCTGACAAATGATGAAATGGCTTATATTTCACGCTATTTCTCAATTTTGCCTCTCTTGATTAATATTTCAGAAGACGTGGATTTGGCCTATGAAATCAACCACCAAAATAATATTGATCAAGATTATCTTGGGAAATTATCAGCAACAATCAAAATGGTTGCTGAAAAAGAAAATGCGGTTGAAATTCTTGAACACTTGAATGTTGTACCTGTTTTGACTGCCCATCCAACACAAGTACAACGTAAGAGTATGTTGGATTTGACTAACCATATCCATACCCTCTTGCGTAAGTATCGTGATGTGAAATTAGGCTTGATTAATAAGGAAAAATGGCATAATGATCTCCGTCGTTACATTGAGATTATCATGCAGACAGATATGATTCGTGAAAAGAAATTGAAAGTAACCAATGAAATCACGAATGTTATGGAGTACTACAATAGTTCATTCCTGAAGGCAGTTCCTCATTTGACTGCTGAGTACAAGCGTCTGGCTAAAAAACATGGCTTGGAGTTGAAACATCCTAAACCAATTACCATGGGTATGTGGATTGGTGGAGACCGTGATGGTAATCCATTTGTTACAGCAGATACCTTGAAACAATCTGCTATGACTCAGTGTGAAGTCATCATGAACTACTATGATGAAAAGATTTACCAACTTTATCGTGAGTTCTCTCTCTCAACCAGTATTGTCAATGTCAGTAAGCAAGTCAGAGAAATGGCTCGTCAATCCAAGGATAACTCGATCTACCGTGAAAAAGAGCTGTATCGTCGTGCCTTGTTTGATATTCAATCAAAAATCCAAGCAACAAAAACCTATCTGATTGAAGATAAGGAAGTTGGGGCTCGCTATGAAACAGCCAATGATTTTTATAAGGATTTGATTACCATCCGTGATTCCCTCTTGGAAAACAAGGGTGAGGCACTGATTTCTGGTGATTTTGTTGAGTTGATCCAGGCAGTTGAAATTTTTGGTTTCTATTTGGCATCTATTGACATGCGTCAAGATTCTAGTGTTCATGAAGCCTGTGTAGCTGAACTCTTGAAATCAGCAGGTATTCATTCTCATTATAGCGAACTAAGTGAAGGAGAAAAATGCCAGCTTCTCTTGAAAGAATTAGAAGAAGATCCACGTATTCTTTCTGCTACTCATGTTGAAAAATCAGAGTTACTTGAAAAAGAATTGGCTATTTTTAAGGCTGCTCGTAATTTGAAAGATAAATTAGGTGACGATGTTATTCGTCAGACCATCATTTCACATGCAACCAGCGTATCAGACATGTTGGAATTGGCTATCTTGCTAAAAGAAGTAGGGCTAGTTGATAAAGAAAGAGCTCGCGTCCAAATCGTTCCTCTCTTTGAAACAATTGAGGACTTGGACCACTCAGAAGAAACTATGAGAGAGTACCTTTCTCTTCCTCTTGCCAAGAAATGGATTGCTTCGCGCAATAACTACCAAGAAATCATGCTTGGCTACTCTGATAGTAATAAAGATGGTGGTTATCTTTCATCATGTTGGACCCTCTACAAGGCTCAACAACAATTGACTGCTATTGGAGATGAATTTGGCGTGAAGGTTACCTTCTTCCATGGCCGTGGTGGTACTGTTGGTCGTGGTGGGGGACCAACTTATGAAGCTATCACATCTCAACCACTCAAGTCAATCAAGGATCGTATCCGTTTGACGGAGCAGGGTGAAGTAATTGGCAATAAATACGGTAATAAAGATGCTGCCTACTATAACCTTGAAATGCTAGTATCTGCAGCCATTAACCGTATGATTACTCAGAAGAAGAGTGATACCAATACATCCAATCGATATGAAGCCATTATGGATCAAGTGGTGGACCGTAGTTACGATATCTACCGTGATTTAGTCTTTGGTAATGACCATTTCTATGATTATTTCTTTGAGTCAAGTCCAATCAAGGCTATTTCAAGCTTTAATATTGGTTCTCGTCCAGCCGCTCGTAAGACGATCACTGAAATCGGTGGTTTACGTGCTATCCCTTGGGTATTCTCATGGTCGCAAAGTCGTGTCATGTTCCCTGGCTGGTATGGAGTTGGTTCAAGCTTCAAAGAATTTATTGATAAAAATCCAGAGAATATCTCTATCCTACGAGATATGTACCAAAATTGGCCTTTCTTCCAGTCACTTCTTTCAAATGTTGATATGGTCTTGTCAAAATCAAATATGAATATTGCTTTTGAATATGCCAAACTTTGTGAAGATGATCAAGTAAAAGCAATTTATGAGACTATTCTAAATGAATGGCAAGTTACCAAGGAAGTTATCTTGGCTATCGAAGGCTACGATGAACTCTTGGCTGAAAATCCATATCTAAAAGCAAGTTTGGATTACCGTATGCCTTACTTTAATATTCTCAACTATATCCAGTTGGAGTTGATTAAACGTCAACGTCGTGGAGAATTATCAAGCGATCAAGAAAAATTAATCCATACAACCATCAACGGAATTGCGACAGGATTGCGTAATTCAGGCTGATACCTATCAAGCTTCCTCTTTTCCATAGGGGAAGTTTTTGAATATTTCAAAAAAATTCTCAAAGAGTCTTGACAAGTAGTTGAAAAATGATATAATTTAACCATTCAGAAAAGTAGTCATACAAACTTTTTAGAGAGTCTGTGGTAGCTGAAAACAGATAAGTGATGATGATGAAAATTGGGCTGAATGTTATTTAGAATTTGAAATCATAAAAATTCGGTGAGCACACCTTACAGTGCATCTCGTTGTTGCGAGACAGAGTGATAGGGAAATTTCCTATAATTGAGGTGGTACCGCGCATCGACGTCCTCACACAAGTTTTTTGTGTGAGGACTTTTTTGATGGAGGTTAGTATGGAAAGAAAACGATGGCGTCGCTTGTTCAGATAAGTGAAGTAGTTTAAAGGAATTAAAAAGGAGAAATAGAATGAAAAATAAACGTTTAATTGGAATTATCGCTGCATTAGCAGTCTTAGTAGCAGGAAGCTTGATTTACTCTTCAATGAATAAACCAGAAGCTAAGAACGAAAAGAAAGTTGCCAAAGTTGGTGTCCTTCAGTTTGTGAGCCATCCATCTCTTGACTTGATTTATAAAGGGATTCAAGATGGACTGGCAGAAGAAGGCTATAAAGATGATCAGTTGAAAATTGACTTTATGAACTCAGAAGGTGACCAAAGTAAGGTTGCAACAATGAGTAAACAATTGGTTGCAAATGGCAATGACTTGGTTGTTGGTATTGCAACACCAGCTGCTCAAGGTTTGGCTAGTGCAACAAAAGATCTACCTGTTATCATGGCTGCTATTACAGACCCAATCGGTGCCAACTTGGTTAAAGATTTGAAAAAACCAGGTGGCAACATTACAGGGGTATCTGACCACAACCCAGCTCAACAACAAGTTGAACTCATTAAGGCTCTCACACCAAGTGTGAAGACAATCGGAGCTCTTTACTCAAGTAGCGAAGATAATTCAAAAACACAGGTAGAAGAATTTAAGGCTTATGCTGAAAAAGCAGGTTTGACAGTCGAAACATTTGCGGTTCCTTCAACAAATGAAATTGCTTCAACAGTTAACGTTATGACTAGCAAGGTTGATGCTATCTGGGTTCCAATCGATAACACAATCGCATCTGCATTTTCAACTGTTGTATCAAGTAACCAATCAGCTAAAAAACCAATCTACCCAAGTGCTACTGCCATGGTAGAAGCTGGTGGTTTGGCATCAGTTGTAGTTGACCAACATGACCTTGGTGTGGCAACAGGTAAAATGATTGCGCAAGTCTTGAAAGGTGCAAAACCAGCTGAAACTCCAGTCAATGTCTTTTCAACTGGTAAATCAGTTATCAATAAAAAATTGGCACAAGAACTAGGTATTACGATTCCTGAATCTGTTCTAAAAGAAGCAGGACAAGTGATTGAATAATCTGTAATGGAGGAGTTGGGGACATCTCCTCCAATTTTTTACAATAGAAATTATATAGAAAAGGTTAAGAAACAGATGATATTATCTATTATTTCTCAAGGATTTGTCTGGGCTATTTTAGGTCTGGGAATCTTTATGACATTTAGGATTTTGAACTTTCCAGATATGACGACAGAAGGTTCCTTCCCTCTTGGGGGAGCTGTTGCTGTCACTTTGATAACCAAAGGCGTGAACCCATTTTTAGCGACTCTTGTTGCTGTTGGAGCAGGTTGTTTGGCTGGAATGGCAGCAGGCCTTCTTTATACAAAAGGGAAGATCCCAACCTTGCTCTCAGGGATTTTGGTGATGACTTCCTGTCACTCTATCATGCTCTTAATTATGGGACGTGCGAATTTAGGCCTGCTTGGAACCAAGCAAATTCAGGATGTTTTGCCTTTTGATTCCGATTTGAATCAACTCTTGACAGGTCTCATCTTTGTGAGTATTGTTATTGCTCTCATGCTCTTTTTCTTGGATACCAAACTAGGACAAGCCTATATTGCTACAGGTGACAATCCTGATATGGCTAGAAGTTTCGGGATTCATACTGGTCGCATGGAGCTTATGGGCTTGGTCTTATCAAATGGTGTGATTGCCCTTGCAGGTGCTCTTATTGCCCAGCAAGAAGGTTATGCCGATGTATCTCGAGGAATTGGGGTTATCGTTGTAGGTCTTGCAAGTTTGATTATTGGGGAAGTTATTTTCAAGAGTTTGAGCTTAGCAGAGCGTCTAGTTACTATCGTTGTAGGTTCTATCGCTTATCAATTCTTAGTGTGGGCAGTTATTGCGCTTGGCTTTAATACAAGTTACCTTCGTTTGTACAGCGCCGTGATTTTAGCAGTCTGCCTCATGATTCCAACATTTAAGCAAACAATCTTGAAAGGAGCCAAATTAAGCAAATGACAGCAATTGTAGAATTAAAAAATGCAACCAAAGTCGTTAAAAATGGCTTTGATGAAGAAAAGATTATTTTAAATGATGTTTCCTTAGAAATTTTTGAACAGGACTTTATCACGATTTTAGGTGGAAATGGTGCTGGTAAATCGACCCTCTTTAACACTATTGCAGGAACCTTATCCTTAACCAGTGGAACCATCCGTATTTTAGGTGAAGATGTTACCAAATTTTCACCAGAGAAGCGAGCTAAGTATTTGTCTCGAGTTTTCCAAGATCCAAAGATGGGGACAGCTCCTCGTATGACAGTAGCTGAAAATCTTTTGATTGCCAAGTTTCGTGGTGAAAAGCGTGGATTGTTACCACGACGCTTGACTAGTTATAAGGATGAATTTCAGGCGACCATTGAAAAAGTAGGAAATGGTCTTGAGAAACACTTGAATACGCCAATTGAGTTCTTATCAGGTGGACAAAGACAAGCTTTGAGTCTCTTGATGGCAACTTTGAAGCGTCCTGAATTACTCTTGTTAGATGAGCATACTGCAGCCCTTGATCCAAAGACAAGTGTCGCACTCATGGAGTTGACAGATGAATTTGTTAAGAATGACCAGTTGACAGCCCTTATGATTACTCACCACATGGAAGATGCTCTTAAGTATGGCAATCGCTTAATTGTCATGAAAGAAGGACGGATTATCCAAGATTTGAACCAAGAAGATAAAGCAAAAATGAAAATCTCTGATTATTATCAACTCTTTGAATAAAGTAGGGAAAATGAGTGAAATGGTTTACTTTTTTTCTGAAATAAAGTATACTATATAAAGTAAACTATGATAACATGGAGGTATTGTGTATGGTTGACAAACAAGTCATTGAAGAAATCAAAAACAATGCCAACATTGTGGAAGTCATAGGAGATGTGATTTCTTTACAAAAGGCAGGACGGAACTATCTAGGGCTCTGTCCTTTTCATGGTGAAAAAACACCTTCTTTCAACGTTGTTGAGGATAAGCAGTTTTACCACTGTTTTGGTTGTGGTCGCTCTGGTGATGTCTTTAAATTCATCGAGGAGTACCAAGGGGTTCCCTTTATGGAGGCTGTCCAAATCTTAGGTCAGCGTGTTGGGATAGAGGTGGAAAAACCGCTTTATAGTGAGCAGAAGCCAGCTTCACCCCACCAAGCTCTTTATGATATGCATGAAGATGCTGCCAAATTTTATCATGCTATTCTCATGACAACAACCATGGGGGAGGAGGCCAGAAACTACCTTTATCAGCGTGGTTTGACAGATGAAGTGCTCAAGCATTTTCGGATTGGTTTGGCACCCCCAGAGCGAAACTATCTCTATCAACGTTTGTCTGCTCAGTATCGTGAAGAGGATTTCCTAGATTCAGGACTGTTTTATCTCTCGGATGCTAATCAATTTGTAGATACCTTTCACAATCGCATTATGTTTCCCCTGACAAATGACCAAGGAAAGGTTATTGCCTTCTCAGGTCGTATCTGGCAGAAAACGGATTCACAAACTTCTAAGTATAAAAATAGCCGATCGACTGCAATTTTTAACAAAAGTTACGAATTATATCATATGGATAGGGCTAAAAAATCTTCTGGAAAAGCCAGTGAGATTTACCTCATGGAAGGATTCATGGATGTCATTGCAGCCTATCGGGCTGGAATCGAAAATGCTGTGGCGTCCATGGGAACAGCCTTGAGTCGAGAGCATGTTGAGCATCTGAAAAGGCTAACGAAGAAGTTGGTTCTTGTTTACGATGGCGATAAGGCTGGGCAAGCCGCGACATTGAAAGCGCTGGACGAAATTGGTGATATGCCTGTGCAAATCGTCAGCATGCCTGATAACTTGGATCCAGATGAGTATCTACAAAAAAATGGACCAGAAGACTTGGCCTATCTGTTAACGAAAACTCGTATTAGTCCGATTGAGTTTTACATTCATCAGTATAAGCCTGAAAACAGTGAAAATCTGCAGGCACAGATTGAGTTTATTGAAAAAATAGCTCCCTTGATTGTTCAAGAAAAATCTATTACTGCTCAAAACAGCTATATACATATTTTAGCTGACAGTCTGGCGTCCTTTGATTATGCCCAGATTGAGCAGATTGTTAATGAGAGTCGTCAGGCGCAAAGGCAGAATCGTATGGAAGGAATTTCCAGACCGACGCCAATCACTATGCCTGTCACCAAGCAGTTATCGGCTATTATGAGGGCAGAAGCCCATCTACTTTATCGAATGATGGAATCTCCCCTTGTTTTGAATGATTACCGTTTGCGAGAAGACTTTGCATTTGACACTCCTGAATTTCAGGTTTTATATGACTTGCTTGGCCAGTATGGAAATCTTCCTCCAGAAGTTCTAGCAGAGCAGACAGAGGAAGTTGAAAGAGCATGGTATCAAGTTTTAGCTCAGGATTTACCATCTGAGATGTCACCTCAGGAACTTAGTGAAGTAGAAATGACTCGAAACAAGGCTCTCTTGAATCAGGCCAATATGAGAATCAAAAAGAAGGTGCAGGAAGCTAGCCATGTAGGAGATACCGACACAGCCTTAGAAGAATTGGAACGTTTAATTTCCCAAAAGAGAAGAATGGAGTAATAATGGCAACAAAACAAAAAGAAGTAACAACATTTGACGTACAAGTAGCAGAATTTATCCGTAATCATAAACAAAAAGGGACAGCAACTGATGATGAAATCAACGCAAGTCTGGTTATTCCTTTTACCTTGGACGCTGATGGGATTGAAGATCTCTTGCAACGAATTCAGGATGCAGGGATTTCTATCACAGATAACGAAGGAAATCCGAGTGCTCGTGTTCTTAGCTCTGAAGAAGAACCAGAACTCAGCGATGAGGACTTGATTGGGTCAACTTCTGCTAAGGTCAATGACCCTGTTCGTATGTACTTGAAAGAAATCGGAGTCGTTCCTCTCTTGACCAATGAAGAGGAAAAAGAATTGGCACTAGCTGTTGAAGCGGGTGATATCGAAGCCAAACAACGTCTTGCGGAAGCCAACCTTCGTTTGGTTGTTTCTATTGCTAAACGCTATGTCGGCCGTGGTATGCAGTTTCTTGACTTGATTCAAGAAGGGAACATGGGCTTGATGAAGGCGGTTGACAAGTTTGACTATTCTAAAGGATTCAAGTTCTCAACTTATGCAACTTGGTGGATTCGTCAGGCCATCACTCGTGCTATTGCTGATCAAGCTCGTACCATCCGTATCCCAGTTCACATGGTTGAAACTATCAATAAATTGGTTCGTGAACAGCGTAATCTCCTTCAAGAATTGGGACAAGATCCAACACCAGAACAAATCGCTGAACGAATGGATATGACACCTGATAAGGTTCGTGAAATCTTGAAGATTGCCCAAGAACCGGTATCCCTTGAAACTCCAATCGGTGAAGAGGATGATAGCCACCTTGGGGACTTTATCGAAGATGAAGTGATTGAAAATCCAGTGGACTATACAACTCGTATCGTCTTGCGTGAGCAGTTGGATGAGGTCTTGGATACTCTTACAGACCGTGAAGAAAATGTTTTGCGTCTGCGTTTTGGGCTAGATGATGGTAAAATGCGTACCCTTGAAGATGTGGGTAAAGTCTTTAACGTGACTCGCGAGCGTATCCGTCAGATTGAAGCTAAGGCTTTGAGAAAACTACGCCAACCAAGTCGCAGCAAACCGCTTCGTGATTTTATTGAAGACTAAGAGTGAGGATGAATATGGCTTATACAGAAGAGCAAATTGAAAACATCAAAACACGAATTTTAACAGCCTTGGAAGAAGTTATTGACCCTGAGTTGGGAATCGATATTGTCAACCTTGGTTTAATCTATGAGATTCGTTTTGACGGCGACACAGGTCAAACAGAGATTGATATGACTTTGACAACCATGGGGTGTCCCCTAGCAGACCTTTTGACAGACCAGATTTATGATGCTATGACAGAGGTACCAGAAGTAACGGATACTGAGGTTAAATTAGTTTGGTATCCAGCCTGGACAGTTGAAAAAATGAGTCGCTATGCACGCATTGCCCTAGGCATTAAGTAAACATATAAAAGCATGTGAGAGATTATTGGAAAAGCGAGGAAATTTCCCCCTCTTTTCCTCTAGTCTCTCCTTTATTTTGCTGATTTTATTCAAAGAAAATGATATAATAGTAGCTATGGAAAAAAAGAAATTACGCATCAATATGTTGAGTTCAAGTGAGAAAGTAGCAGGACAAGGAGTTTCAGGTGCTTACCGTGAATTAGTTCGTCTTCTTCACCGTGATGCCAAGGACCAATTGATTGTTACAGAAAATCTTCCAATCGAGGCAGATGTGACTCACTTTCATACGATTGATTTCCCCTATTATTTATCAACCTTCCAAAAGAAGCGTTCAGGGAGGAAAATTGGCTATGTACATTTCTTGCCTGATACACTTGAGGGGAGTTTGAAAATTCCATTTTTCTTAAAGGGAATTGTGAAACGCTATGTATTTTCTTTTTACAACCGGATGGAGCACTTGGTGGTGGTCAATCCTATGTTTATCGAGGATTTGGTGGCAGCTGGTATTCCACGTGAAAAAGTGACCTATATTCCTAACTTTGTAAACAAGGAAAAATGGCATCCTCTTCCACAGGAAGAGGTAGCGAGACTGCGTACAGAGCTAGGTCTTAGTGACAATCAGTTTATCGTAGTAGGTGCTGGTCAAGTTCAGAAACGCAAAGGGATTGATGATTTTATCCGTCTGGCTGAGGAATTGCCTCAGATTACCTTTATCTGGGCTGGTGGTTTCTCTTTTGGTGGTATGACAGATGGTTATGAACGCTACAAGAAAATCATGGAGAATCCCCCTAAAAATTTGATTTTTCCAGGTATTGTATCGCCAGAGCGGATGCGCGAATTGTATGTCCTAGCGGACCTTTTCTTGTTGCCTAGTTACAATGAACTCTTTCCGATGACTATTTTAGAGGCTGCCAGTTGTGAAGCTCCGATTATGTTGCGTGATTTAGATCTTTATAAGGTGATTTTGGAGGGGAATTATCGGGCGACAGCAGATAGAGAAGAGATGAAAGAAGCTATTCTGGAATATCAAGCGAATCCTGCTGCTTTAAAAGATTTGAAAGAAAAAGCTAAGAATATTTCTAGAGAGTATTCAGAAGAGCATCTGTTACAAATCTGGTTGGATTTTTATGAGAAACAAGCCGCTTTAGGGAGAAAGTAAAAAGTGAGGTAATCTATGCGAATTGGTTTATTTACAGATACCTATTTTCCTCAGGTTTCAGGTGTTGCGACCAGTATTCGAACCTTGAAAACCGAACTTGAAAAGCAGGGGCACGCTGTTTTTATCTTTACGACGACAGATAAGGATGTCAATCGTTATGAAGATTGGCAAATTATCCGCATTCCAAGTGTTCCCTTCTTTGCTTTTAAGGATCGTCGCTTTGCCTATCGAGGATTCAGCAAGGCGCTTGAAATTGCTAAACAATATCAACTGGATATTATCCATACTCAGACAGAATTTTCTCTTGGCTTGTTGGGAATTTGGATTGCGCGTGAATTGAAGATTCCAGTCATCCATACCTATCACACCCAATACGAAGACTATGTACATTATATTGCCAAGGGGATGTTGATTCGTCCTAGCATGGTAAAGTATCTGGTCAGAGGTTTCCTGCATGATGTGGATGGGGTGATTTGCCCTAGTGAGATTGTCCATGACTTGCTATCTGACTATAAGGTTAAGGTTGAAAAACGAGTCATTCCAACAGGGATTGAATTAGCCAAGTTTGAGCGTCCGGAAATAAAGCAGGAAAATTTGATAGAACTGCGTAGTAAACTGGGGATTCAAGATGATGAAAAGATGTTGCTGAGTCTTTCCAGAATTTCCTATGAAAAAAATATTCAAGCAGTTTTAGCAGCTTTTGCAGATGTTCTGAAAGAAGAAGACAAGGTTAAACTGGTAGTTGCTGGGGATGGCCCTTATCTGGATAACCTCAAAGAGCAAGCTCAGAAACTAGAGATTCAAGACTCCGTTATCTTCACAGGTATGATTGCTCCTAGTGAGACAGCTCTTTACTATAAGGCGGCGGATTTCTTCATCTCGGCATCGACAAGTGAAACGCAAGGTTTGACATACTTGGAAAGCTTAGCTAGTGGGACGCCTGTCATTGCTCACGGAAATCCTTATCTGGACAATCTTATCAGTGATAAAATGTTTGGAACCTTGTATTACGGTGAACATGATTTGGCTGGAGCTATTCTGGAGGCCCTGATTGCAACGCCAGATATGGATGAGCATACCTTATCAGAGAAATTATATGAGATTTCAGCTGAGAATTTTGGAAAACGGGTGCATGAGTTTTATCTTGATGCTATTATTTCAAATAATTTCCAGAAAGATTTAGCCAAAGATGATACGGTCAGCCAGCGTATCTTTAAGACAGTTTTGTATTTACCGCAACAGGTGGTTGCTGTGCCCGTAAAAGGCTCTAGACGCATGCTGAGGGCTTCAAAAACACAGTTAATCAACATCAGAGATTATTGGAAAGACAGTGAAGAATAGAAAGAGGAACAGCTATGAAAAAACAATTAATGAGAAGTGGGCGTGATAAAAAGATTGCGGGTGTTTGTGCTGGGGTAGCCCATTATTTTGATATGGATCCTACTATTGTTCGCGTAATATGGGGTGTTCTTGCTTTTGGTTATGGAGCAGGAATTGTAGCTTATATCATTTTATGGATTATTGCGCCAGTAGCAACTGACTATTGAAAACTAGCTAAATTCATGCTAAGATAATAGAAAATAGAATGTAACGAAGGAGATAAAAATGGCATTTGGAGATAATGGAAATCGTAAAAAAACTATGTTTGAGAAAATAACCTTGTTTATCGTGATTATCATGCTAGTAGCAAGTTTATTGGGAATTTTTGCAACTGCAATTGGTGCCCTCAGTAATCTATAAAATAGATACAAGAACATTTTGTGACTGGGATTTCCCAGCCCTTTTTTAAAGTGAGAAGAAAAAATGAGTATGTTTTTAGATACAGCCAAGATTAAGGTCAAGGCTGGTAATGGTGGCGATGGTATGGTTGCCTTTCGCCGTGAAAAATATGTCCCTAATGGCGGTCCTTGGGGTGGTGACGGTGGTCGAGGAGGCAATGTAGTCTTCGTTGTAGACGAAGGGCTACGTACTTTGATGGATTTCCGCTACAATCGTCATTTCAAGGCTGCTTCTGGTGAGAAAGGAATGACCAAAGGGATGCATGGTCGTGGTGCTGAGGATCTTAGAGTTCGAGTACCACAAGGTACGACTGTTCGTGATGCAGAGACTGGCAAGGTCTTGACAGATTTGATTGAACATGGTCAAGAATTTATCGTTGCCCACGGAGGTCGCGGTGGACGTGGAAATATTCGCTTTGCGACACCAAAAAATCCTGCACCTGAAATCTCTGAAAATGGAGAACCAGGTCAGGAACGTGAATTACAGTTAGAACTTAAAATCCTTGCGGATGTTGGTTTAGTAGGATTCCCATCTGTAGGTAAATCAACACTTTTAAGTGTTATCACATCTGCTAAACCAAAAATCGGTGCCTACCATTTTACGACTATTGTGCCAAATCTAGGAATGGTTCGTACCCAATCAGGTGAATCCTTTGCAGTAGCTGATTTACCAGGTTTGATTGAAGGGGCTAGTCAAGGTGTTGGTCTAGGAACTCAGTTCCTCCGTCACATTGAGCGTACACGTGTTATCCTTCACATCATTGATATGTCAGCTAGTGAAGGCCGTGATCCATATGAGGATTATCTTGCCATCAATAAAGAGCTGGAGTCATACAATCTTCGTCTCATGGAGCGTCCACAGATTATTGTAGCCAATAAGATGGATATGCCTGAGAGTCAGGAAAATCTTGAAGAATTCAAGAAAAAATTAGCTGAAAACTATGATGAATTTGAAGAGTTACCAGCTATCTTCCCAATATCTGGTTTGACCAAGCAAGGTCTAGCAACGCTTTTGGATGCTACAGCTGAATTGCTAGACAAGACACCAGAATTCTTGCTCTACGACGAGTCAGATATGGAAGAAGAAGTTTACTATGGATTTGACGAGGAAGAAAAAGCCTTTGAAATTAGTCGTGATGACGATGCGACATGGGTGCTTTCTGGTGAAAAACTCATGAAACTCTTTAATATGACCAACTTTGATCGTGACGAATCGGTCATGAAATTTGCTCGCCAGCTACGGGGCATGGGGGTTGATGAAGCCCTTCGTGAGCGTGGAGCTAAAGATGGTGATTTGGTCCGCATTGGTAAATTTGAGTTTGAATTTGTAGACTAGGAGACTGATATGGGAGATAAACCGATATCTTTCCGAGATGCGGATGGCAATTTTGTTTCAGCCGCAGATGTTTGGAATGAAAAGAAATTGGAAGAACTATTTAATCGTCTCAATCCAAATCGTGCTCTGAGATTAGCACGAACTAAAAAAGAAAATCCATCTCAGTAAAGAATATAAAAGAATTCCGTGCCACATAAGACACGGAATTTTCTTATTCTTCAAAGAAAAATGGTGGAGCGAATTTTTTCAATTCTTCAAAGCATTTTTGAGCAGCTTCTGCATCTTCACAGATGACGAGACAGACATCATCTCCACAGAGAGTAGCGATAGCGTCAGGGAAGCTCAAAGCATCAATGATAGAACCAAAGGATTGAGCAAGTCCAGGAAGGGTTTTTAGTAGGACTTGGTGTTGAACGGGGCGCATCAAGACAAGAGCATCCTCCATATAAATTTCGAGACGTTTTTCCCATTTTGAGATAGAACCTGTATTGAGCACGTAGTAAGAGTTGTCTTCTTCTCGTACTTTTGAAAGGTTCATACTTTTAATATCTCTCGAAAGTGTAGCTTGTGTAACTTGAATATCATTATCGGCAAGAAGAGCTTGTAGCTCAGCTTGAGTATGAATCTTGTTTTTCGTTACAAGAGCTCGTATGAGTTGGTGTCGGTGTTCAGATTTATTCATAAAATATTACTCCTTGTACTAGGTACAGAAAGCGTGGACTGAACGAAATCGTCAGTCGGGTGGTAAGCGGTATTGTCACGTATGATGATTTCAAAGTCAGTAGTATAGGACTAAATGGAGAAAATCCCACACTTTTAACTTGTCACTAGTTGGGTGTAGATGAATTGGGTATCTATCTGTTTATCTACATTGGTGTCCTCTACTAACAGTAAATCATTCAATTAGGGTAGCCTTTTGTCACGACTTCTTGTGAATTTACGATTAATGTCAAATCACAGAGATTTTCCAACATGTGGTGTGGTAGCGTGTATGATAGAGGGTCACACATGTTGGTTATGGGGCGGTATCTTTTGTTCAAACTCCAGTTATGGGCTTATCACAAGTCCTTCTTTGAGAGTGAATTTGATACTAAGTTTATGTTTCCTTAGACTGTTCAAGTGGAAATAGTTCCATATTGAAATTCTGATATATTATACCTTTTGACAAGGTAGGATAAGAGTAGACTGTTCAAGATCAACAGTCAGGTGGTAAGCGGTGTTGTCACGTATGGTGATTTCAAAGTCAGTAGTATAGAGGACTAAACGGAGAGTGTCTCCTTCTTTTAACTTGTAAATAGTCGGTTGCAGTTCAAACTGGATATCCATCCATTCATCTGCAGTAATATCCTCTACTAACAGTAAATCATTTCTATTTTGCAAATTGAGATAGCCTTTTGTCACGACTCGTTGTGCATTTGGTCTAAAAGGTAATTCACAGAGATTTTCCAACATGTGGTAGCGACCGTTGTCAATGGTTCTAGCACTTAATACAGCTGGATAAGGTTGTAGGTATTTCTTCTGTCCAAATTCTAGCAGTTGGGCAGATAAGAGCCCCTTATTTGTACTGGATTTGATACGAAGATTGAGTTGGGCACGACCGTTCAAGTGAAGATCTTTGGTTACAGGAAGGTCAATAGTAATTTGATTGGCTTTCCCTTGATAGAGTTCTGTATTGAAGGTCTGATATGTCTTACTATAACGCTCAAAATCTTTATCTGAGTACTGGTTTTGAATAATCTGTTCTTCTTGACCAAGTGAGAAGGTTTCGAAGTTTTCTTGCTCACCGAAGGTACCAAGTGTTAACCAAGTCTGAGGAGCGGTATTGTCCTGCCAGATAACAGTCGGAAGCTGATAATCTGTTTCCTGTCCCAATAATTTCTTAGTCAGTAAGGCATTCATGGACTCACGGAAATCAATGGATTGCCAGTTATTCATATAAACATGGGCACCATTATGGAAAAAGAGGTGCTTATTTATATGAGTAGGAAGAGCATGGAACATCTGGTAAACATGAAGTGGTTTGACATTCCAATCCTGTGAACCATGGGTAAAGACAACCTCTGCCTTTACTTTATCAGCATTGAGCAGATAGTTGCGGTCATGCCAAAATTGATTGTAGTCACCAGATTTGCGATCTAACTGCTCTTTTACTTTTTCTAAGTCAGCTTGGTGAGCCTCATTACCACGGATATAGTCGCCGGCCAAGAGATTGCGAGAGTAGGTCAGTTCAGCAAGGGAATCAAAGTCCTCACCTGGGTAACCACCTGGGCTAGTTACCAGACCGTTTTCACGGTAGTAGTTGTACCACGAAGAAATACCAGCCTCGGCAATGATAACTTCTAAACCATCTACACCTGTAGTCGCAAGACCATTGGACATGGTACCTAGATAGGAAAGTCCCGTTGTGGCTACTTTCCCGTTTGACCAGTCAGCCTTGACTTGACGTTGGCGCGTGTGGTCAGTGAAGGCACGACAACGACCATTAAGCCAATCGATGACATTTTTATAAGCCTCGATTTGCTGGTAGTCTCCATTAGTCATGAAACCTGTGGAGTCTTTGGTACCAACACCTGACACATAGAGATTAGCAAAACCTCGTGGAAGGAAGTAGTCGTTGAGTGTATAGCTAGAGTTGATGTGACTTAGCTTTTCCTCACTTTCTGCCACAACTTCAGCTTGATCTTGGGGTTGGATGAGATTTAGTTGAGGTTCCTCTAACTCGATCTTGTGAGGAGACTTAACCTCGAGCTCGCCCTCCATCTTGTAGAGAGCCTTGTCGCTAGCCTTGTCATTTGTTCCCTGATGATAGGGACTTGCAGTCATGATAGCAGGGATTTGCCCGTCATAACGAGGACGAATAATGCTGACCTTGACTAAGTCTGGTAGCCCTTTTCGGTCAGTATCGACACGAGTCTCAACGTAAACAACTTCACGAATGACATCATGGCTAGAAAAAGTAGCCAAACTCTTACCGTTAAAGTAGTGATAGTCATTATCCTCAGGAATAAGACCGTCACTGACAAGTTGGTCGATAAGGGTATTCCCCTTTTTGGTGCGAGTATTGAGTAACTGATAGAGATTTTCAATCAAGTCACCGTATACAATAGGAAATCCAGTCTCTTTACGAAAAACATCACTGTCTTCAAAGTCAACCAAATAAGAAAAACCTAAAAGTTGAAAGACTACAGTATAGAAAATATTTGCAGTCAGTTCTTTGTCTGACTGAAAAAATGTCAGTAAGTCAGTTTCTTTATCAACTGCTAAACTGGATAGGGGATAGGTGCTATCTTTGTAATTAAAAAAGAAACGAATAAGAAACGCTTCAAGCGTTTTTTTATTTGTAATGTTGACCGGTAAATAGAATCCATACTTTTTTAATTCAAAGATAATTGTATCTCTAGGTAGCGCAAAATAGCTGAATTGATTAAAACGCATAAAACCTCCTATTTATGAAATATATTAAGGTTATTATATCAAAAAATAGAGAGAAAAGAAACTATAAAAATTAACAGAAATTATAATAAATAAAAATAAGTACTTATGAAATAAACAAGTAAAATGATAAGCTTAAATACAAAAATATTAGTGATGCTGTTGAAAATCGGGCAAGGATCGTCTAGTCAACTATGATTTGAGTTATTAGATATTAAAGCATCAGTAATACTAATAGAAATTTAAAGAAAATGGTATAATATAGTGAGAACGATAGAGGAGAACTGTAAATTGATTGCACAACTAGATACAAAAACAGTCTATAGTTTTATGGAGAGTGTCATTTCAATCGACAAGTATGTGAGAGTAGCAAAAGACTATGGATACACTCATCTGGCTATGATGGATATTGACAATCTTTATGGAGCTTTCGACTTTCTAGAGGTTACAAAAAAATACAGCATTCATCCTTTATTAGGGCTTGAAATGAATGTGCTTGTAGATGGTAAGGATGTGAATCTGCGCTTTTTAGCTTTATCTAGTGTGGGCTATCAGCAGTTGATGAAACTATCAACAGCCAAGATGCAGGGGGAGAAAAGTTGGTCAGTTCTATCTCAGTATCTAGAGGATATTGCGATAATTGTGCCTTATTTTGAAGAACTTGAGTTATTAAATCTAGGCTGTGATTACTATATAGGGGTTTACCCAGAAACACTGGCCAGCGAATTTCACCATCCTATTTTGCCATTGTATCGGGTCAATACATTTGAAAGTAAGGATAGAGAAGTTCTTCAAGTATTAACAGCGATTAAAGAAAACCTACCGCTCAGAGAAGTCCCTTTGCGTTCGAGACAAGATGTTTTTATATCAGCAAGTTCTTTAGAGAAACTATTCCAAGAACGTTTTCCTCAAGCCTTGGAAAACTTAGAAAAGCTGATTTCAGGTATCTCTTATAACTTGGATACTAGTCTGAAACTGCCTCGTTTTAATCCAGCTAGACCAGCAGTAGAAGAGTTGAGAGAACGTGCTGAATTGGGGCTTGCTCAGAAGAGGTTAACTGGTAAAGAATATCAAGACCGTCTAGACCAAGAATTGGCTGTTATTCATGATATGGGCTTTGATGATTATTTCTTGGTTGTTTGGGATTTATTGCGTTTTGGACGTTCGAATGGCTATTATATGGGAATGGGACGAGGTTCCGCAGTTGGTAGCTTGGTTTCCTATGCTCTAGACATTACAGGGATTGACCCAGTAGAGAAAAATCTGATTTTTGAACGTTTCCTCAATCGTGAACGCTATACTATGCCTGATATTGATATTGATATTCCTGATATTTATCGTCCAGATTTTATCAGGTATGTTGGCAATAAATATGGCAGTAAACATGCTGCTCAAATCGTTACTTTTTCTACCTTTGGGGCTAAGCAAGCTCTTCGAGATGTATTGAAACGCTTTGGTGTGCCCGAGTATGAATTATCTGCAATTACTAAGAAAATCAGTTTTCGGGACAATCTTAAGTCAGCCTATGAGGGCAATCTGCAGTTTCGTCAGCAAATTAATAGTAAGTTAGAATACCAAAAAGCCTTTGAGATTGCTTGCAAGATTGAGGGCTATCCAAGACAAACCTCTGTCCATGCGGCTGGTGTTGTAATCAGTGACCAAGATTTGACCAATTACATCCCTCTAAAGCATGGTGACGAAATTCCACTGACTCAATATGATGCTCATGGAGTCGAAGCGAGTGGACTTTTGAAGATGGATTTTCTGGGGCTACGAAATTTGACCTTTGTTCAGAAAATGCAAGAGTTGCTTGCTGAAACAGAAGGTATTCATATAAAAATAGAAGAAATTGATTTGGAAGACAAAGAAACGTTAGCTCTTTTTGCATCTGGCAATACAAAAGGTATCTTTCAATTTGAACAACCTGGTGCCATTCGCTTGCTCAAACGTGTGCAACCAGTCTGTTTTGAAGATGTCGTAGCAACTACTTCCCTAAATCGACCAGGTGCTAGTGATTATATCAATAATTTTGTAGCTAGAAAACATGGGCAGGAAGAAGTGACTGTTCTAGATCCAGCTCTGGAGGATATTTTGGCTCCAACTTATGGCATTATGCTCTATCAGGAGCAGGTTATGCAGGTTGCTCAGCGATTTGCTGGATTTAGTCTTGGGAAAGCCGATATTTTGCGCCGGGCTATGGGTAAAAAGGATGCCTCTGCTATGCATGAGATGAGGACTTCCTTTATTCAAGGCTCCATAGAAGCTGGTCATACTGCGGAAAAAGCAGAGCAGGTTTTTGATGTTATGGAGAAGTTTGCAGGTTATGGATTTAACAGGTCACACGCCTACGCCTACTCAGCCTTGGCCTTCCAGTTGGCTTATTTTAAAAAGCATTATCCAGCCATCTTTTATCAGATTATGTTGAATTCTGCCAACAGTGATTATGTAACAGATGCCTTAGAAGCAGGTTTTGAAGTAGCCCCATTGTCCATCAATACTATTCCCTATCACGATAAAATTGCCAACAAGTCTATCTATCTAGGTTTGAAATCGATTAAGGGGCTCAGCAAGGATTTGGCGCTTTGGATTATCGAACATCGACCCTATTCTAACATTGAAGATTTTTTATCTAAACTACCTGAGAATTATTTGAAACTTCCCTTGCTGGAACCTTTGGTAAAAGTTGGTCTTTTCGATTCATTTGAAAAAAATCGTCAAAAAGTATTCAATAATTTAGTTAATCTATTTGAATTTGTGAAAGTGTTAGGAAGCTTATTTGGAGAGACCATCTATAGTTGGCAAGATTCGGAGGACTGGTCGGAGCAAGAAAAATTCTACATGGAACAAGAGCTTCTAGGAGTAGGAGTGAGCAAACATCCTCTACAAGCTATTGCAAGTAAGGCTATTTATCCGATTACTCCTATTAGTAATTTGTCAGAAAATAGCTATGCTATTATCTTGGTTGAGGTTCAGAAGATAAAAGTAATTCGTACTAAAAAGGGTGAAAATATGGCTTTCTTACAGGTGGATGACAGTAAGAAAAAATTGGATGTTACCCTCTTTTCAGATTTATATCGACAGGTTGGACAGGAAGTAAGAGAAGGAGCCTTCTACTATATCAAAGGGAAAGTCCAGTCTCGTGACGGTCGTCTGCAAATGATTGCACAAGAAATAAGAGAAGCAGTGGCTGAACGCTTCTGGATTCAGGTGAAAAATCATGACTCGGATCAAGAAATGTCACGTATTTTAGACCAGTTTAAAGGCTCAATCCCAGTCATTATCAGGTATGAAGAGGAACAGAGAACAATTGTTTCTCCCAACCATTTTGTAGCTAAATCTGATGAATTAGAAGTGAAATTGGATGAAATCGTTATGAAAACGATTTATCGCTAAAATTACGGAAAATAGAAGAATTTTCAATGTAAATGTGGTATAATCAGTAAGAATGTTAAAAGAAAAAGGAGCATAACCAAATGAAACGTATTGCTGTTTTGACTAGTGGTGGAGACGCCCCTGGTATGAATGCTGCCATCCGAGCAGTTGTTCGTCAAGCAATTTCAGAAGGAATGGAAGTGTTTGGTATCTATGATGGATATGCTGGTATGGTTGCCGGTGAAATTCATCCCCTAGATGCAGCTTCAGTAGGAGACATCATTTCTCGTGGTGGTACTTTCCTTCACTCAGCTCGCTACCCAGAGTTCGCTCAACTTGAAGGGCAACTTAAAGGGATTGAGCAATTGAAAAAACACGGGATTGAAGGTGTAGTTGTTATCGGTGGTGACGGATCTTACCACGGTGCTATGCGTTTGACTGAGCATGGCTTCCCAGCTATCGGTCTTCCAGGTACAATCGATAACGATATCGTTGGTACTGACTTCACAATCGGTTTTGACACAGCTGTTACTACTGCTATGGACGCTATCGATAAGATTCGTGATACATCATCAAGTCACCGTCGTACTTTTGTTATCGAAGTTATGGGACGTAACGCAGGTGATATCGCTCTTTGGGCAGGTATCGCAACTGGTGCTGATGAAATCATCATTCCTGAAGAAGACTTCAAGATTGAAGATATCGTAGAAAGCATTAAATGTGGTTATGAGTGTGGTAAAAAACACAACATTATCGTCTTGGCTGAAGGTGTGATGTCAGCAGCTGAATTTGGTCAAAAACTAAAAGAAGCTGGGGATACAAGCGACCTTCGTGTGACAGAACTTGGACATATTCAACGTGGTGGTTCTCCAACTGCGCGTGACCGTGTTTTGGCATCACGTATGGGTGCACATGCTGTTAAACTTCTTAAAGAAGGTATCGGTGGTGTTGCGGTTGGTATTCGTAACGAGAAAATGGTTGAAAACCCAATTCTTGGAACTGCAGAAGAAGGAGCATTGTTTAGCCTTACTGCAGATGGTAAGATTGTGGTTAACAACCCACACAAGGCTGACCTTGAGCTATCTAGCTTGAATAAGAGCTTGTCATAATTTATAATTTAGTTAATAAGACCAAAAAGGTCATATATATAAAGGAGTCACAAAAATCATGAACAAACGTGTAAAAATCGTTGCAACTTTGGGACCTGCGGTAGAAATCCGTGGTGGTAAAAAATTCGGTGATGACGGATACTGGGGCGAAAAACTTGATGTTGAAGCTTCAGCTAAAAACATTGCTAAATTGATTGAAGCTGGTGCTAACACATTCCGTTTCAACTTCTCACACGGTGACCACCAAGAACAAGGTGAGCGTATGGCAACTGTTAAACTTGCAGAACAACTTGCAGGTAAAAAAGTTGGTTTCCTTCTTGATACAAAAGGACCAGAAATCCGTACAGAATTGTTCGAAGGTGAAGCTAAAGAGTATTCATACAAAACTGGTGAGAAAATCCGTGTTGCAACTAAACAAGGAATCAAATCAACTCGTGATGTGATTGCATTGAACGTTGCTGGTGCTCTTGATATCTATGATGATGTTGAAGTTGGTCGTCAAGTTTTGGTTGACGATGGTAAACTTGGTCTTCGTGTGGTTGCTAAAGATGATGCAACTCGTGAATTTGAAGTTGAAGTTGAAAACGATGGCGTAATTGCTAAACAAAAAGGTGTTAACATCCCTAACACTAAAATTCCTTTCCCAGCACTTGCTGAACGTGATAACGATGATATCCGCTTTGGTCTTGAACAAGGTATCAACTTCATCGCTATTTCATTCGTACGTACTGCAAAAGATGTGAACGAAGTTCGTGCAATCTGTGAAGAAACTGGAAACGGACATGTTCAATTGTTCGCTAAAATCGAAAACCAACAAGGTATCGACAACTTGGATGAAATCATCGAAGCTGCTGATGGTATCATGATTGCTCGTGGTGACATGGGTATCGAAGTACCATTCGAAATGGTTCCAGTTTACCAAAAAATGATCATCAAGAAAGTTAATGCTGCAGGTAAAGTTGTTATTACTGCAACAAACATGCTTGAAACAATGACTGAAAAACCACGTGCAACTCGTTCAGAAGTATCAGACGTATTCAACGCTGTTATCGACGGTACTGACGCTACAATGCTTTCAGGTGAGTCTGCAAACGGTAAATACCCACTTGAGTCAGTAACTACAATGGCTACAATCGACAAGAACGCTCAAACTCTTCTTAACGAATACGGTCGCTTGAACTCAGATTCATTTGAACGTAACTCTAAGACAGAAGTAATGGCTTCAGCTGTTAAAGATGCTACTAACTCAATGGACATTAAATTGGTTGTAACTCTTACTAAGACAGGTCACACTGCACGTTTGATCTCTAAATACCGTCCAAATGCTGATATCTTGGCATTGACATTCGACGAATTGACAGAACGTGGATTGATGTTGAACTGGGGTGTTATCCCAATGTTGACAGATGCTCCATCATCAACTGACGATATGTTTGAAATTGCTGAACGTAAAGCAGTTGAAGCAGGTCTTGTACAATCTGGTGATGATATCGTTATCGTAGCTGGTGTACCACTTGGAGAAGCTGTACGTACAAACACAATGCGTATCCGCACAGTACGTTAATTAAAATAAAAAGCCTATCATATTAAGCTTTCTAGCCTGTATGATGGGCTTTTTTTGTCCATGGGGCAAAAATGGGGCAAAACTTTTTACTTTCGATTTAATGCGACAGTATCAAGTGCGTCAAGCACTGCTTACTCCAGACCTTTTGTAACGTGAGTATAGATCTAATTGGTGGTTTTTCGGATTTATGCCCAAACTGTGACATGATAGCTTTTAAAGTTATGTTGTTTTTTACATAAACTTCATAAAATGTTTAGTTAAGATAGAGATAAAAAATAACTCCCTGATGAGTCAAGGAGTTATTTCTATCTAAATTAGTTTTTAGAAGCAGCTTGGAATTCTGGGTTTTTCCATGCTTCGTCAATGATAGCTTGCAATTCTTTAGCAGATGCTTGCATTTTTTGAGTTTCTGCGTCGTTCAATGGGATATTTACTGGACGAACAATACCATGTGCACCTACAACAGCTGGTTGACCGATAAAGACGTTTTTAACTCCGTATTGACCTTCTTGGAATACTGAAAGTGGAAGTACTGCGTTTTCATCGTCAAGGATTGCTTTAGTAATACGAGCAAGGGCTACTGCGATACCGTAGTATGTTGCACCTTTTTTGTTGATGATTGTGTAAGCTGCATCACGAACACCTTCGAACAATTCAATCAATTCAGCTTCTTGAACATTTTGAGTGTCTTTAAGGAATTCTTCAAGGTTTACACCAGCGATGTTAGCGTGTGACCAAACAGCGAACTCAGAGTCACCGTGTTCACCCATAATGTAGGCGTGGACTGAACGAGCATCAACATCCAATTTTTCAGCAAGTGCTTGACGGAAACGAGCTGAGTCAAGTGAAGTACCTGAACCGATAACGCGTTCTTTAGGGAATCCAGAGAATTTCCAAGTTGAGTAAGTCAAGACGTCAACTGGGTTAGCAGCAACAAGGAAGATACCTTTGAAACCTGATTCAACAACTTGAGTTACAATTGATTTGTTGATAGCAAGGTTTTTACCTACAAGGTCAAGACGAGTTTCACCTGGTTTTTGAGGCGCACCTGCAGTGATTACAACAAGGTCAGCGTCTGCACAGTCAGAGTATTGAGCTGCATAGATTTTTTTAGGTGAAGTGAAGGCAAGGGCATGACTAAGGTCAAGTGCATCACCAACAGCTTTTTCATGCAATTGTGGAATTTCGATAATTCCAAGCTCTTGTGCAATTCCTTGGTTAACAAGTGCAAAAGCGTAAGAAGAACCTACAGCGCCATCACCGACAAGGATAACTTTTTTGTGTTGTTTAGTTGAAGTCATTATTCTAAACATCTCCTTAATTTTATTCAGGGATTTCCCCAGTTATTTCAATTTTATCACTTTTGAAAAGCTTTGTCACGGATATGCATTTCAGTTCTTGATGTAAACGTTTTAGTGATTTTAGATACCTGAAATATAGCGGACATTATGGTATAATATAGTTAATTACTAATAGTGAAATGAGGCATTTATTAATGCAGGATAGAAATTTAGTGAATGTCAATCTGACAAAGGAGATGAAGACGAGCTTTATCGACTACGCCATGAGTGTTATCGTAGCGCGAGCCCTTCCTGATGTTCGAGATGGCTTGAAACCTGTTCACCGTCGGATTCTCTATGGAATGAATGAATTGGGTGTTACTCCAGACAAACCACATAAAAAATCTGCTCGTATTACTGGGGATGTCATGGGTAAATATCACCCACACGGGGATTCCTCTATCTATGAAGCCATGGTCCGTATGGCTCAATGGTGGAGTTACCGTTACATGCTTGTAGATGGTCATGGGAACTTTGGTTCCATGGATGGTGATGGTGCTGCCGCCCAGCGTTATACTGAGGCACGTATGAGCAAGATTGCTCTAGAGATGCTTCGTGATATCAATAAAAATACGGTTGACTTCGTTGATAACTATGATGCCAATGAACGTGAACCCTTGGTCTTGCCAGCGCGCTTTCCTAATCTTTTGGTTAATGGAGCAACTGGTATCGCTGTCGGTATGGCGACCAATATTCCACCTCATAACTTGGGAGAAACCATTGATGCTGTGAAGTTGGTCATGGACAATCCTGAAGTGACCACTAAGGATTTGATGGAAGTCTTGCCTGGGCCAGATTTTCCAACTGGTGCCCTCGTCATGGGGAAATCAGGCATTCATAAGGCTTATGAAACAGGTAAAGGTTCTATTGTCCTACGTTCTCGTACTGAAATCGAAGAAACTAAGACTGGCCGTGAGCGCATTGTTGTAACAGAATTCCCTTACATGGTCAACAAAACAAAGGTACATGAGCATATTGTTCGTTTGGTTCAGGAAAAGCGTATTGAGGGGATTACAGCAGTACGTGATGAGTCAAACCGTGAAGGTGTTCGATTTGTTATTGAAGTCAAGCGCGATGCCTCAGCCAATGTTATCCTCAACAACCTCTTCAAGATGACCCAGATGCAAACTAATTTTGGTTTTAATATGCTTGCTATCCAAAATGGGGTACCGAAGATTTTGTCCCTTCGTCAGATTTTGGATGCTTATATTGAGCATCAAAAAGAAGTGGTTGTTCGTCGTACCCGTTTTGATAAGGAAAAAGCGGAAGCGCGTGCTCATATCTTAGAAGGTCTCTTAATTGCACTAGACCATATCGACGAGGTGATTCGTATCATCCGTGCTAGTGAAACGGATGCGGAAGCACAAGCTGAGTTGATGAGCAAATTCAAGTTATCTGAACGTCAAAGTCAAGCCATTCTTGATATGCGTCTTCGTCGTTTGACAGGTTTGGAACGCGATAAGATTCAGTCTGAGTATGATGACCTCTTGGCTCTGATTGCAGATTTAGCAGATATTCTAGCTAAGCCAGAACGTGTTTCTCAAATCATTAAAGATGAATTAGACGAAGTCAAGCGTAAATTTGGTGACCAACGTCGTACGGAATTGATGGTTGGTGAAGTCTTAAGCCTCGAAGATGAGGACTTGATTGAAGAAACGGATGTCTTGATTACACTTTCTAACAAGGGATACATCAAACGTCTCGACCAAGCTGAGTTCACCGCTCAAAAACGTGGTGGCCGCGGTGTTCAAGGAACAGGTGTTAAGGATGACGATTTTGTTCGTGAGTTAGTGTCGACTAGCACCCATGATCACCTACTCTTCTTTACAAATAAAGGCCGTGTTTATCGCCTGAAAGGCTATGAAATTCCTGAGTATGGCCGTACTGCTAAGGGCTTGCCGATTGTCAATCTTTTGAAATTGGATGAAGGCGAAAGTATTCAAACCATCATCAATGTTGAGTCTGAACGCAGTGATGATGCTTACCTCTTCTTCACAACCCGTCATGGTATTGTGAAGAGAACCAGCGTTAAGGAATTTGCTAACATTCGCCAGAATGGTCTCAAGGCTTTGAACCTCAAGGATGAAGATGAATTGATTAATGTCTTACTGACAGAAGAAGATACGGATATTATCATTGGTACCAAGTTTGGTTATGCAGTTCGCTTTAATCAATCAGCCGTTCGTGGAATGAGCCGTATCGCTACGGGTGTGAAAGGTGTTAATCTCCGTGAGGGGGACACAGTTGTTGGTGCTAGTGTGATTACAGACCAGGACGAGGTTCTTATCATCACAGACAAAGGATATGGTAAGCGCACAGTTGCGACTGAATATCCAACTAAAGGTCGTGGTGGTAAAGGGATGCAAACTGCTAAAATTACGGAAAAGAATGGTTCCCTTGCTGGTCTTATGACAGTTAAAGGTGATGAAGATTTGATGATTATCACTGATACAGGTGTCATGATTCGAACCAACGTTGCCAATATTTCACAAACAGGTCGCTCAACTATGGGAGTTAAAGTGATGCGCCTGGACCAAGATGCTAAAATTGTAACCTTTACTACGGTTACAGCGGCAGAAAAAGAAGAGGTTGGGACAGAAAACGAAACAGAAGGTGAAGCATAATGCCTCATAAAAAGAACAAAAAGAAAACAAACCGTAAAAATTTACTAATCAATATCTTGGCAGGTTTTTTAATCCTCTTGTCAGTAGCTTTGATTTTCAATTCAAAAATTCGTGATATGTTCATGGTTTGGAATACCAATAAATACCAAGTCAGCCAAGTATCAAAAGAAAAATTGGAAGAAAATCAAGATACAGAAGGGAATTTTGACTTTGATTCCGTAAAAGCCATCTCGTCAGAAGCTGTCTTGTCCTCACAATGGGATTCGCAAAAATTGCCAGTTATCGGTGGAATTGCTGTCCCTGAGGTAGAAATTAACTTGCCTATTTTTAAGGGACTGGATAATGTTAATCTCTTCTATGGTGCAGGTACAATGAAGCGTGATCAAGTGATGGGGAAAGGAAACTATTCACTTGCTAGCCATCACATTTTCACTGCGGAAAATGCCAGTCAAATGCTTTTTTCCCCACTGGCACGCGCTAAAAATGGGATGAAAATTTATCTAACTGATAAGGATAAAGTTTATACCTACGAAATCCGTGAAGTGAAGCATGTGACTCCAGATCGAGTTGACGAGATTGATGACCGTAATGGTGTTGATGAAATCACACTTGTAACCTGTGTTGACTATGATGCGACAGAACGGATTATCGTTAAAGGTGACTTAAAAGAAGAAAAAGATTATTCACAAACCCCTGAAGAAATTCTAACAGCTTTCAATCAACCATATAAACAACGCTATTAATAGTTAAAGAATCAGTAAACATTTTATTTTACTGGTTCTTTTTATATTGCTTTATAAGCATGTTAAGTAATGATAAATCAATACAAATACTAGCATTTTTCAAAAACAATTACCTATTTTAATATTTTTTGTTATAATACTAAATATAAAAAAATAGGAGACGTTTATGAGTTCGTCAGAGTTTATTTCGAAGATTGATTATTATTGCCACAAGAAAGAAAGTCTTTTCAAGCAAAGTAAGTTAAAGTATGCGATTCGTTCTATGTTTGCAGGTGCTTTTTTAACCTTCAGTACAGCTGCTGGTGCTATTGGTGCAGATTTACTTAATAGTATTGTTCCAAGTAGTGGGTATTTCCTGTTCCCATTTGTTTTTGCTTGGGGGCTGGTTTATATTGTCTTCCTAAATGCGGAATTGGTAACTTCCAATATGATGTATTTAACAGCAGGTGCATTTTTGAAAAAAATTGATTGGAAAAAGGCAATTATTATTTTACTTTATTGTACTTTGTTTAATCTCATTGGTGCTTTGGTGGCTGGATGGGCCTTTGCCAACTCGTCAGCCTTTTCGCATTTGACCCATGATAGTTTCCTTCCTAAGCTTGTAGCCAAGAAATTGGCGCGTCCAAGTGATTTAGTCCTGCTTGAGGGAATTCTTGCCAATGTATTTGTAAATATTGCCATTCTCTCATCTATATTAGTCAAAGACGGTGCTGCCAAACTATGGATCATTTTATCAGCTATTTCCATGTTTGTCTTCTTGTCCAATGAGCACATCGCTGCCAATTTTGCTTCCTTTAGTATTATGAAATTCAGCATGATTGCTAATCAAGTACCTCACTTTGATCTTCCAAATATCCTTCGACATTGGGGTGTAACCTTTATTGCTAACTTTATAGGTGGAGGTCTTCTGATTGGTTTACCGTATGCCTTTCTAAATAAGAATGAAGATACATATGTTGATTAAGAAGAGTCAGTGTATCAGGGAGAATCAGAACGATTCTCTCTTTTTCTTTTACAAAATAGGCTTGCAGAGAAAATCGTTTTGTAAATTGTAACAACAAAATATATTAAGTAGAATAAAAGTTATTCCATGCAACCTCAATATTCTGATAATAAAAAATTCTAAAAGCTTGTTATTAAAACAATGTAAACGATTGCTGGATTTATAAATTTATTAAAAATACAATTAGGAAAGGCTTTTCATTATATCGATTTTATGTTATAATTATCACAAATAAAAGTTTTAGGAGTTTATTATGGTTTCTTCAGAATTTATCTCAAAGATTGAATTTGCTTGCAAGAAGAAGGAAAGTCTTTACAGTCAAAGCAAATTTAAGTATGCGATTCGTTCTATGTTTGCAGGTGCATTTTTAACCTTCAGTACTGCTGCTGGTGCAGTTGGGGCTGACTTGATTAATAAAATCGCATCAGGTAGTGGACGTTTCCTATTCCCATTTGTCTTTGCTTGGGGATTGGCCTACATTGTTTTCTTGAATGCCGAGTTGGTAACATCAAACATGATGTTCTTGACTGCGGGTAGTTTCTTGAAAAAAATCTCTTGGAGAAAGACAGCTGAGATTTTACTTTACTGTACCTTGTTCAACCTTATCGGAGCCTTGATAGCAGGTTGGGGATTTGCTCATTCGGCAGCCTATGCAAATCTGACTCACGATAGTTTCATATCAGGGGTTGTTGAGATGAAGTTAGGCCGCTCAAATGAATTAATCTTGCTTGAGGCGATTTTGGCAAATATTTTCGTAAATATTGCGATTCTTTCATTTGTTTTGGTCAAAGATGGTGGTGCCAAACTTTGGCTTGTGTTGTCAGCGATTTACATGTTTGTATTCTTAACAAACGAGCACATTGCGGCGAACTTTGCTTCTTTCGCGATTGTAAAATTCAGTGTTGCTGCTGATTCAATTGCTAACTTCGGTGTTGGAAATATTCTTCGTCACTGGGGTGTAACCTTCATCGGAAACTTTATCGGAGGAGGCCTCCTGATGGGTCTTCCATATGCCTTCCTCAATAAAAATGAAGATACTTATGTAGATTAAGAAAATGAGCACGATTGAGTCGTGCTTTTTTCGTTTTTAAAATAGAGTAATAGCTATTTCTTATATCAAAATATAGAAAACTGATATTTGTAAACTATAACTTAAGGTGCTACAATATCCTTAATCAAACTATTTGGAGGTCGTTTTATGACTCGTGATTTTAAATTTGAAACCTTACAATTGCATGCTGGGCAAGTAGTTGATCCAGCAACCAAGTCTCGTGCAGTGCCGATTTATCAAACAACATCCTTCGTTTTTGATGATACGCAGGAAGGTGCCGATCTTTTTGCCTTGAGAAAACCAGGCAACATCTATACTCGTATTACTAATCCTACAACGGCTGCCTTTGAAGAAAGAATTGCTGCCCTTGAAGGTGGTGTGGGAGCTCTTGCAACAGCATCAGGTATGGCCGCAGTGACTTATACGATTTTGGCACTTGCCCATGCTGGTGACCATGTCGTAGCAGCATCAACTATTTACGGTGGAACTTTCAATCTCTTGAAAGAAACCCTTCCTCGTTATGGGATCACAACAACCTTTGTCGATGTGGATAATTTGGAGGAAGTAGAAGCAGCTATCAATGACAATACCAAGCTTGTCTTGATTGAAACCTTGGGCAACCCCTTGATTAACATTCCAGATTTGGAAAAATTGGCAGAGATTGCTCATAAGCATCAGATTCCTCTCATTTCAGATAATACCTTTGCTACACCGTATTTGATTAACGTCTTCTCTCACGGTGTAGATATTGCTATTCACTCTGCGACTAAGTTTATCGGTGGGCATGGTACGACTATTGGTGGAGTGATTGTCGATAGCGGTCGTTTTGACTGGGCGGCTTCAGGAAAATTCCCTCAATTTGTTGAGGAAGACCCAAGCTACCACAATTTGAGCTATACTCGTGATGTAGGTGCGGCTGCCTTTATTATCGCTGTTCGTGTTCAATTGCTCCGTGATACAGGTGCAGCCTTGTCGCCATTTAATGCCTTCCTCTTGCTTCAAGGACTTGAAACCCTTTCACTTCGTGTGGAACGTCATGTACAAAATGCAGAGAAAATTGTTGATTTCCTTGTCAACCATCCTAAGGTAGAAAAGGTCAATTATCCAAAACTAGCAGATAGTCCTTACCATGCCTTGGCTGAGAAATACTTGCCAAAAGGTGTTGGCTCAATCTTTACTTTCCATGTTAAAGGTGGAGAGACAGAGGCTCGCAAGGTAATTGATCATTTAGAAATCTTTTCTGACCTTGCAAACGTAGCAGATGCCAAATCGCTTGTTGTCCATCCAGCGACAACCACTCACGGTCAGTTGTCAGAAAAAGACCTAGAAGCAGCAGGTGTCACACCAAATCAAATCCGCTTGTCAATCGGTCTTGAAAATGTAGAAGATTTGATTGAAGACTTGCGCTTGGCCTTGGAAAAAATTTAAAGAAAAAGAAGATAAACAGTGGGTTTCGACTCGCTGTTTTTGATTTTCCCTCAGGCATGATATAATGGATAAAGAAGTCTAGAAAGAGGAACGATATGAACGAAATCAAATGTCCCAACTGTGGGGAAGTATTTACAGTAAATGAAAGCCAGTATGCCGAACTCTTGTCCCAAGTGAGAACGGCAGAGTTTGATAAGGAACTGCATAATCGCATGAAGCAGGAACTGGCCTTGGCTGAGCAAAAGGCCATGAATGAACAACAGTCTAAACTAGCTCAAAAAGACCAAGAAATTGCGCAATTACAGAGCCAAATCCAAAACTTTGATACAGAAAAAGAATTGGCCAAGAAAGAAGTTGAACAGACAAGCTATCAGGCTCTCTTGGCTAAGGACAAGGAAGTGCAGGCCTTGGAAAACCAATTGGCCACCTTGCGTTTGGAACATGAAAATCAACTACAAAAGACCCTTTCTGACCTTGAAAAAGAACGTGATCAAGTCCAAAATCAGCTCCTCTTGCAAGAAAAGGAAAATGAGTTATCTCTAGCTTCACTCAAGCAAAACTACGAAGCTCAACTCAAGGCAGCTAGCGAACAAGTCGAATTTTATAGGAATTTCAAAGCCCAACAATCTACAAAAGCTATCGGGGAAAGTCTGGAACACTATGCAGAGAGTGAGTTTAACAAGGTCCGCAGTTTTGCTTTTCCAAATGCCTACTTTGAGAAGGATAACAAGGTCTCTGCGCGTGGCTCTAAGGGGGACTTTATCTTCCGTGAATGTGACGAAAATGGGGTTGAAATCATTTCCATCATGTTTGAAATGAAAAATGAAGCGGACGGAACAGAGAAGAAGCACAAGAACGCGGATTTTTACAAGGAATTAGACAAGGACCGTCGGGAGAAGAACTGCGAATATGCTGTTTTGGTGACCATGCTAGAGGCAGATAACGACTACTTTAACACAGGGATTGTAGACGTCAGCCATGAGTATGAAAAGATGTATGTGGTTCGTCCTCAATTCTTTATCCAATTGATTGGGCTCTTGCGTAATGCGGCGCTAAATTCCCTAAAATACAAGCAGGAGTTGGCCTTGGTTCGGGAGCAAAATATAGACATCACTCATTTTGAGGAAGACTTGGATGCCTTTAAGCTAGCTTTTGCCAAGAACTATAATTCAGCTTCTACCAACTTTGGTAAGGCAATCGATGAAATCGACAAGGCCATCAAACGCATGGAAGAGGTTAAAAAGTTCCTAACAACATCTGAAAACCAACTCCGCCTTGCAAACAATAAATTGGAAGATGTTTCCGTCAAAAAATTGACCCGGAAAAATCCAACCATGAAAGCGAAATTCGAAGCTCTGAAGGGGGAGTAGCCTTAAATATGAAATAACTTTAAAATAGTCGTATGTCTACATTAAATATTTACAACTTTATGTACAGGAAACGGAGAGCTATTTAGAAAGATAAAACTGATATGAGTTCTTACCGTACGTCACCTATGTGAAAGAGCATAATCAGGTTAATAAGATTATGCAACAGTTAAATTTACTAACGAGACAGGATTGTGGAAGGTATATCATGGAGAATAGGTTTAAAACTGGGGAAAGAGGTAGTTGCTACAGTTTTTGTTATTGGTACTTTAATTAATGGTGATACAGTTAGTGCATCGACATTTGGCTTTGGAGTCTTGATAGCGATTCTAGTAATTGCGATCGACTTCTTATATTTAAGTTCTACAATGGAGGATAATGGTGAAAGAGATAATAAATAACTATTCGTTGAAAATATCTAGATTTGAAATTCCCAAATTATATAATTTGACAAAAATAGTATACATTTGCTTAATTCCTATAGTTTGCCTATCATTTATAGGCATGGTTGTTGAATTATTTAAAGGTGGGGAAATGAATTTTATGAAATTCATTACTTATACGGTAGTATGTTTTGGGTTTGAGACATTGATTTCATTAAACAATAAACTGGTTAAATTAGCTGTAGATAATATCTTTTTGACGGATATTAATTTCGACAAGCACATAAATTATTATCATTATGTAGCTGAACACTCCGTTAAGTCTCAACAGATGTTCAATAATGCAAATTATTTACTAGCTATTGCCCAATCGTCATACTACCAAGGAAAGTTTGAAGAAACACTTGATAATTTGGAACGAATAAATTTTGAGGATAAAAATTTTAATAAGAAATTTGAAATCGAATTATCCACAACTTACTTTAAGATTCTTTCTCTAATCCATGCTGATAAGACAGAGGGAATTTCGCACCAAATCGATATGTTAGCTACATTAAAAGTTCGAACAAATTCTCAGGTTGTTAGGAAGACGAATGTAATAAACATAATAAAAGCTATAGAGTATCTTGTTTTAAATAAAAAATCAAACGACTACTTCGACACTACTGAACCAGAAAATAAGCTATCCCGAATCATGTTCTCTTATTACGGAGCTCTTAATGCTCAGCTAAAAGGAGATGAAGCTCATGCTCGTAGTTTGTTTGAAAGTATCGCCCATGAAAATCCAGAACTCTTTTATGTTCAGAAAGCTAGGAAGTATTTAGAAAAATGAGCTGGTATAGTTTTAAAATCTGTATAAGATAGAATATGTTGATGTAAAGTGAAAAGGGAATTAGAAAGTAACAAATGAACGGTATTATCAACTTAAAAAAAGAAGCGGGAATGACCTCGCATGATGCAGTTTTTAAACTGCGTAAGATTTTGGGAACCAAGAAAATTGGTCATGGTGGGACCTTGGATCCGGATGTGGTGGGTGTTTTGCCGATTGCGGTTGGCAAGGCGACACGCATGGTCGAGTTTATGCAGGACGAGGGCAAGGTCTATGAGGGGGAAATCACTCTGGGCTATTCCACGACGACAGAGGATGCTAGTGGGGAAGTGGTCGCTGAGACACCCGTTCTGTCGCCCTTGGATGAAAAGCTTGTCGATGAAGCAATCGCTAGTTTGACTGGGCCTATTAACCAGATTCCACCTATGTATTCAGCTGTTAAGGTTAATGGTCGCAAACTCTATGAGTATGCGCGTGCAGGTCAAGAAGTAGAGCGTCCAGAGCGTCAGGTTACGATTTATCAATTTGAGCGGACAAGTCCGATTTCTTATGAGGGTCATCTTGCACGATTTACTTTTCGTGTAAAATGTAGCAAGGGAACCTATATTCGTACATTATCGGTTGACTTGGGAGAGAAGCTTGGTTATACGGCTCATATGTCACACCTAACACGTACTAGTGCAGCAGGTTTTCAACTAGAAGATGCTCTTACCTTGGAAGAAATTGCTGAAAAAGTGGAGGCTGGCCAATTGGACTTTCTCCATCCTCTAGAGATTGGGACAGGCGACCTTGTCAAAGTTTTCCTATCCCCAGAACAGGCTACAGAAGTGCGCTTTGGTCGTTTTATCGAGATAGACCAAACAGACCAAGAATTGGCTGCCTTTGAAGGCGATACATTGCTAGCCATTCTAGAAAAACGGGACAATCTCTACAAGCCAAGGAAGGTTTTTATCTAATCTAACTGGAGTGTGGGGATGGAATTCTTCCCCTAGACTATCCAAATCAGACTATAAATTTTGCAAAAAATGTGATAGAATAGACGACGGATAAAAAAACGGAGGATAGCATGCAAAATAGACCAATCATTATCGGAGTGACAGGTGGTTCTGGTGGAGGAAAAACCAGTGTTTCAAGGGCAATTTTATCGCATTTTCCTGATGAAAAGATTTCCATGATTGAGCATGATTCATACTACAAGGATCAGTCTCATTTGACCTTTGAAGAGCGTGTCAAAACCAACTACGACCATCCTTTTGCCTTTGATACAGACTTGATGATTGAGCAGATTAAGGAATTGTTGGCAGGGCGTCCGGTGGACATCCCGACTTATGACTATACAGAGCATACACGGAGTAGCAAGACCTATCGTCAGGAGCCTCAAGATGTCTTTATCGTTGAGGGGATTTTGGTCTTGGAGGACAAGCGCCTGCGCGATTTGATGGATATCAAGATTTTTGTGGATACGGATGACGATGTGCGCATTATTCGTCGTATCAAGCGTGATATGGAGGAGCGTGGCCGTAGCCTTGATAGCGTTATTGACCAGTATTTAGGTGTGGTCAAACCCATGTACCACCAGTTTATCGAGCCGACTAAGCGTTATGCTGATATCGTCATTCCTGAAGGGGTCAGCAATACCGTGGCTATTGATCTGTTGACCACTAAGATTGCTAAGATTTTGGAAGAAGCTCGAAACAGTAAATAATCAGATGAGGAGGCTTGCCTCCTTTTTTATTTTTCCCTCATAATGGTACATAAATGGAGATTTTTAGGCATATTTTTGGTATAATAATACCCATGAAAGAGCAAGAAAATGAATAGTAGGTGGAGATGGAAAAGTATTTATCGGTAACAACTTTGACCAAGTATCTGAAAATGAAATTCGATAAAGACCCTTACTTGGAACGGGTCTATTTAACTGGTCAAGTTTCCAACTTTCGTAAACGACCTACTCACCAATATTTCTCCCTAAAAGATGATCATGCAGTCATTCAAGCGACCATCTGGTCTGGGATTTATCAGAAATTAGGTTTCGACCTTGAAGAAGGGATGAAGATCAATGTGATTGGGCGTTTGCAGGTCTATGAACCAAGTGGAAGCTACTCCATCATTATTGAAAAGGCTGAACCTGACGGGGTTGGGGCGCTTGCGATTCAGTTTGAACAACTCAAGAAAAAATTGACAGAAGAAGGCCTGTTTCAAGAACGCTTCAAGCAACCTCTGCCCCAATTTTCTAAGAGAATTGGTGTAGTAACCAGTCGCAGTGGAGCCGTTATTCGAGACATTATCACGACCGTCAGCAGACGCTTTCCAGGTGTTGATATCCTTCTCTATCCGACCAAGGTTCAAGGTGAAGGGGCTGCGGAGGAAATTGCTCGTAACATTGCGCGTGCTAATCAACGGGACGATTTGGACTTGCTCATTATTGGTCGTGGTGGGGGTTCTATCGAGGATCTCTGGGCCTTTAACGAAGAAATTGTGGTACGAGCTATTTTTGAGTCTCGTTTGCCAGTTATTTCTAGTGTGGGGCATGAGACGGATGTGACCTTGGCAGATTTTGTGGCAGATAGACGGGCTGCGACGCCGACTGCAGCGGCTGAACTGGCAACACCTGTGACCAAGTTGGATGTGTTGGCTCATTTGCAAAATCAGGAAAAACGGATGGCAACGGCAGTTCGAAATGTGCTATCTAAGAAACAAGAAGTTTTGAAAAAATGCAGTCAGTCAGTCATCTTTAGACAGCCAGAGCGTTTGTATGATGGTTATTTGCAACGCTTGGATCAGCTGCAACTGCGCTTAAAACAAAGTTTGCGAACACGGATTTCTGACAGCAACCAACTAGTCCAAGCAAGGACGCATCGACTGGTACAATTATCACCTGTTACCAAAATTCAACGTTATCAAGACCGTCTAGGCCAGTTGGATAAGCTATTACGTAGCCAAATGGCGCTGGTTTATGATGCCAAGGTTGCTGAAGTGAAGCGACTTTCGGAAGCCTTGCTGATGTTGGATACCAGTCGAATCGTGGCGCGTGGTTATGCTATTGTCAAAAAAGAAGAGTCCGTTGTAGATTCGGTTGAGAATTTAAAGAGAACAGACCAAGTGACGCTTTTGATGCGAGATGGTCAAGTAGAATTAGAGGTTAAAGATGTCAAAACAAAAGAAATTTGAGGAAAATCTAGCAGAACTGGAAAGCATTGTCCAAAGTTTGGAAAATGGTGAAATTGCTCTGGAAGATGCGATTACTGCCTTTCAAAAGGGTATGGTCTTGTCAAAAGAACTCCAAGCTACGCTGGACAAGGCTGAAAAGACCTTGGTCAAGGTCATGCAAGAAGACGGAATAGAAAGTGATTTTGAATGAAGAAGCAAGAAAAATTAGCTCTTGTCGAGTCGGCTTTGGAAGACTTTTATGGAGACCAGCAGTTTGCCTCTAGTTTGCGAGAGTCTGTTCTCTATTCCATTCATGCTGGTGGCAAGCGTATTCGACCCTTTCTCTTGTTAGAAGTTCTGGAAGCCTTACAAGTTACCATCAAACCTGCACACGCACAGGTGGCTGCGGCCTTGGAAATGATTCATACAGGGAGCTTGATTCACGATGATCTTCCAGCCATGGATGATGATGATTACCGTCGGGGACGCTTGACCAATCACAAGAAATTCGGTGAAGCAATGGCTATTTTGGCTGGAGATGCCTTATTCCTGGATCCTTATGCCTTGATAGCGCAGGCAGATTTGGCAAGTCAGATCAAGGTGGACTTGATTGCCAACTTATCCCTTGCTTCAGGTAGTCTGGGTATGGTGGCAGGCCAGGTTTTGGACATGGAGGGCGAACATCAGCATTTGTCTTTGGAAGAACTTCAGACCATTCATGCCAATAAGACCGGAAAACTATTAGCCTATCCATTCCAGGCAGCTGCTATCATAGCTGAATTGGCTCCTGAAATACAGGCAAAACTGAAAACTGTTGGTGAATTGATCGGATTGGCCTTTCAAGTCAGAGATGATGTTCTGGACGTGACAGCTAGTTTTGAAGAAATCGGCAAGACACCGCAAAAGGACTTGCAGGCAGAAAAGTCAACCTACCCTGCCTTGTTGGGCTTGGAAGAGGCTGTTGCATTTTGTAACCAAACTTTGGATCAAGCCGAGGCTAAATTAAAAGAAATCGCCCAGCAAGTTCCTTTTGAGATAGAATCGATTGTAAGTGTAGTAGAAAGTTTGAGAATCAATGGCTAAGGAAAGAGTGGATGTACTAGCTTATAAACAGGGTTTGTTTGAAACGCGAGAACAGGCCAAGCGTGGCGTCATGGCTGGTCTAGTCGTAGCAGTTATGAATGGAGAACGGTTTGATAAACCAGGAGAGAAAATTCCAGACGACACTGAGCTGAAACTCAAGGGCGAGAAGCTCAAGTATGTCAGCCGTGGTGGTTTGAAATTGGAGAAGGCCTTGCAAGTCTTTGATTTGTCAGTTGAAGGAGCAACAACGATTGATATTGGAGCTTCTACTGGAGGTTTTACCGATGTCATGTTGCAAAATGGTGCTGAGTTAGTCTTTGCAGTTGATGTTGGTACCAATCAATTGGCTTGGAAATTACGCCAAGACCCACGAGTGGTCAGCATGGAGCAGTTCAATTTTCGCTATGCTGAAAAGACTGATTTCGAAAAGGAACCGAGCTTTGCCAGTATTGATGTGAGTTTTATTTCTCTCAGTCTGATTCTTCCAGCCTTGCACAGAGTCTTGGCTGATCCCGGTCAGGTTGTGGCTCTGGTTAAGCCTCAGTTTGAGGCAGGACGTGAGCAGATTGGAAAAAATGGAATTATTCGAGATGCTAAGGTTCACCAAAATGTCCTTGAATCTGTCACAGCTATGGCAGTAGAGGAAGGCTTTTCAGTCCTTGGTTTGGATTTTTCTCCCATCCAAGGTGGTCATGGCAATATTGAGTTTTTAGCGTATTTGAAAAAAGAAGAGTCAGCAAGCAATCAGGTTCTTGCTGAGATTGAAGAAGTAGTAGAGAGGGCGCATAGTCAATTTAAAAATGAATAAAAAAGAGAGACTTGAAAAAATTAGACGATTTGTGACAGATTATCAAATCGGTACGCAAGAAGAAATCGTAGAACATTTGAAAGAGGCAGGCATCACTGCCACTCAGGCAACAGTATCACGAGATATCAAAGAACTGGGGATTGTCAAAATTCCTTTGAGAGACAACACCTATGTCTATGAATTGCCAAAATCAATCGTAAAAAGTTTACAACTGGCTGAAGACAATATCGAATCGGCAGAATTGATGGATAAGATGATTAATCTCCAAGTTATTCCAGGAAATACGGCTTTTGTAAAAGCTCAGTTAACAGAGACTTTTGCGGACAAGATTTTTAGCTGTTTGGCTGATGATAGTTCGATTTTAGTCATTGCCAGAAGTGAAAGTCTAGCTGAGGAAATCTTTGAACAAGTAAAAAATTGGTAGGTCTATATGTTACTTGAAATTTCGATAAAAAACTTTGCCATTATTGAGGCTATTTCCCTCAATTTTGAAAAGGGAATGACTGTCTTGACTGGTGAAACAGGCGCAGGGAAGTCGATTATCATTGATGCCATGAATATGATGTTGGGAGCTCGTGCGACGACAGATGTTATTCGTCATGGTGCACCAAAGGCAGAAATTGAGGGGCTTTTCTCAGTTGAGAATAGTCGTCTTTTACAGGAAATTTTCGATGAGCAAGGTTTGGAATTGGGTGATGAGATTATCATCCGTCGGGAAATTCTGCAAAATGGTCGTAGTATCAGCCGTGTGAATGGTCAGATGGTTAATCTGTCGGTTTTACGTGCTATTGGTCAACATCTTGTAGATATTCATGGTCAGCATGACCAAGAGGAGTTAATGCGTCCTCAACTGCACATCCAGATGCTGGATGAATTTGGCGATGTAGCTTTTTGGGAATTGAAAGAAACCTACCAGACGAGTTTTGATGCCTATCGAAAAATGCGCAAGCAGGTTCTGGAAGTTAAGAAAAACCAACAGGAACACAAGGCTCGTATTGAAATGTTGGAATTTCAAATGGCAGAAATTGAGGCAGCAAACTTGCAAGCTGGTGAAGATCTGGCTCTCAACCAAGAACGAGATAAACTCCTCAACCATAAAAATATTGCAGATACCCTAACCAATGCCTACAGCATGTTGGACAATGAAGAGTTCTCGAGTCTGGCCAATGTTCGTTCGGCCATGAATGACATGGAAAGTGTCGAAGAGTATGACCCTGACTACCGTGAAATTTCAAGCTCTCTGTCTGAGACCTACTATGTCTTAGAAGACATTAGCAAGCGTTTGGAAGCTATCATTGAGGGCCTTGATTTTGATGGCAATCGCCTCATGCAGGTTGAGAATCGTTTGGACCTTCTTCATACCATTACTCGTAAGTATGGTGGAACTGTGGATGATGTCTTGCTTTATTTTGCCAAAATTACAGAAGAATACAATCTTTTGACAGGTAATAACCTTTCGTCTGAGGACATGGAAGCAGAGCTTAAGAAGTTGGAAGTTAATCTTGTCGATTTGGCAAGTCAGCTTGCATCTGCTCGTCATGACTTGGCTCAGCAGCTTGAAGCTGAGATTAAACAAGAACTGCAAGATCTTTATATGGAAAAAGCTCAGTTTCAGGTTCGTTTTAGCAAGGGTAAATTCAGTCGTGAGGGAAATGAAATGGTTGAGTTTTATATTTCAACCAACCCTGGTGAAGACTTTAAACCCTTGGTCAAGGTTGCATCTGGTGGGGAATTATCTCGTCTCATGCTAGCCATTAAGTCTGCCTTTTCTCGTAAAGAGGGCAAGACAAGTATTGTCTTTGATGAGGTGGATACAGGAGTTTCAGGCCGTGTAGCTCAGGCTATTGCACAGAAGATTCACAAGATTGGCCAACATGGGCAGGTTCTGGCTATTTCCCATTTGCCACAAGTGATTGCGATTGCGGATTATCAATTCTTTATTGAGAAGATTAGCAATGAGCATTCAACGGTTTCGACTGTTCGTCTCTTGACGGTTGAAGAGCGAGTGGAGGAAGTTGCCAAGATGTTGGCAGGTGATGATGTGACAGAAGCTGCCCTGACGCAAGCCAGAGAATTGTTGAGAAACAGGGAGAAATAAGATGACAGACTATTATGTAATTGGAGATGTTCACGGAAAAGCTGGGATGCTGGAAGACCTTCTCAAAACATGGGATGGTCAGACCCAGTTGCTCTTTCTAGGGGATTTGATTGACCGCGGTGAAGATAGTCGCCGTGTTCTAGAAATGGTTAAGGACTTAGTGGACAATCAAGGGGCGATCTGTTTGTCAGGAAACCACGAGTATATGTTTCTGACTTGGCTCGATAACCCAGAAGAAAGTTATGACCACTATCGTCGTAATGGTGGAGATACAACTATTAACTCTATCCTAGGTCGTCCCTTGGATGCCCCAGTTGATGGAGTAGAAGATGCCCAGCGTGTTGCTACTGAAGCGGCAGATTTGGTCGAATTTATTCGTCAAATGCCATTTGTAGTAGAGACAGACAAGTATATCTTTGTTCATGCAGGTATTGATTTAACCTTGGATGATTGGCATGAAACCACAGATTATAAAAAAGTCTGGCTTAGAAAACCATTCCACGAAGCAGAAAATCATACTGGGAAAACCATTGTCTTTGGTCACACACCGGTTTATGGTTTGTTAAAGCAAGAACGAGGTACAGCTGAGCTTTGGACTACAGAAGATGGTAAGATTGGGATGGACGGAGGAGCTGTCTATGGTGGTGTCCTTCACGGGATTGTCTTTACTGACCAAGGAATGACAGAACATCACTTTATTGAAAATGACGGCTTTGTCGCTGAAGATTAGTACTCCTAGCAGGGTATGGTCTTGTCAAAATGTCAAAAACAATTTATAATAAATAGATACCCTGAAAGGAAGAGAATCATGAACTTAGAAGAATTGAAAAAACGACAGGAGAAGATCCGTAACTTCTCTATTATCGCCCATATTGACCACGGGAAATCGACTCTAGCAGACCGCATTTTGGAAAAGACAGAGACAGTTTCCAGTCGTGAAATGCAAGCTCAGCTTTTAGATAGCATGGATCTAGAACGGGAACGTGGGATTACCATTAAGTTGAATGCCATCGAGTTGAATTATACTGCAAAAGATGGGGAAACTTATATTTTTCACTTGATTGACACACCGGGGCACGTTGACTTTACCTATGAAGTTTCACGTTCGCTAGCTGCCTGTGAGGGAGCGATTTTGGTGGTTGATGCTGCTCAAGGGATTGAGGCCCAAACCCTTGCCAACGTTTATCTGGCCTTGGACAATGATTTGGAAATCATGCCCGTTATTAACAAAATTGACCTACCAGCTGCAGATCCTGAGCGCGTGCGTAGAGAGATTGAAGATGTCATTGGTTTGGATGCTAGTGAAGCAGTTTTGGCTTCTGCCAAGGCTGGAATCGGTATTGAAGAAATTCTTGAGCAAATCGTAGAAAAAGTACCAGCACCAACGGGTGATGTGACGGCGCCTCTTAAGGCTTTGATTTTCGACTCTGTTTACGATGCTTACCGTGGGGTTATCCTCCAAGTGCGTGTCATGGATGGGGTGGTCAAACCTGGCGATAAGATTCAGCTTATGAGCAATGGCAAGACCTTCGATGTGACAGAAGTCGGTATTTTTACACCCAAAGCAGTTGGTCGTGATTTTCTTGCGACTGGTGACGTTGGTTATATTGCAGCTTCTATTAAGACGGTTCAGGATACGCGTGTGGGTGATACCGTTACCTTGGCAACCAATCCTGCGGCAGAGCCATTACATGGTTACAAGCAGATGAATCCTATGGTCTTTGCGGGTCTATATCCTATCGAGTCAAACAAGTACAATGACCTACGTGAAGCCCTTGAAAAATTGCAACTGAATGATGCTAGTCTCCAATTTGAACCAGAAACATCTCAGGCACTTGGATTTGGTTTCCGTTGTGGTTTCCTTGGACTTCTCCATATGGATGTTATCCAAGAGCGTTTGGAACGTGAGTTCAACATTGACCTCATCATGACAGCTCCATCTGTTATCTATAAGGTCAACTTGACCGACGGCGAGTCTATGGATGTGTCTAACCCATCTGAGTTCCCAGACCCAACTAAGATTGCGACCATTGAGGAGCCATATGTTAAAGCGCAAATCATGGTACCGCAAGAGTTTGTTGGAGCAGTGATGGAGCTAGCTCAGCGCAAGCGTGGGGACTTTGTGACGATGGATTATATCGATGATAACCGTGTCAATGTTATCTATCAAATTCCACTGGCTGAAATCGTCTTTGACTTCTTTGATAAGCTTAAGTCTTCAACTCGCGGTTATGCAAGCTTTGACTATGAATTGTCAGAGTACCGCCCATCTAAGCTAGTGAAAATGGATATCCTTCTCAATGGAGACAAGGTGGATGCCCTCAGCTTTATTGTTCACAAGGACTTTGCCTACGAACGTGGGAAACTCATCGTTGATAAGCTCAAGAAAATTATCCCTCGCCAACAATTTGAGGTTCCAATTCAAGCAGCTATTGGACACAAGATTGTCGCTCGTACTGATATCAAGGCCCTTCGTAAGAATGTACTTGCTAAGTGTTACGGTGGTGACGTTTCTCGTAAACGCAAACTCCTTGAAAAACAAAAAGCAGGTAAGAAGCGCATGAAAGCTATCGGATCAGTAGAAGTTCCACAAGAAGCCTTTCTCAGCGTCTTGAGTATGGATGAAGAATAAGTTATCAGAAATGCCTTTCCTTGTTCATAGGAAATTTATATAATAATAAATAGTAAAGCAGGCTTAGATGGTCTGCTTTTTTAGTTTCTAGAACAGAAAAAATGTTTGAAATGTTTGTTTATATGTTTGTTTTTATATAACAAGCTATAAAAACAACAAAAATATAAAAAAAGAGACAAAAAACAACAGAAAAATATTGACAACGATTTCATATAGTGTTATACTTATAGCATAAAGTTAATGGAAAGAAGGGAAAACCTTATGGGATTAGATCATTTCTTTGACAAAAACCTTGTGTTTTGCTTAGAAGCGGATAATCAAGAACATCTCTTTGATCAGGTTGCAACTTTATTGGAAGAACGAGAAATCGTAACTCCAACTTATCGTGAAGCCTTGATTACGCGTGAAAAGTCATTTCCAACTGGCTTAGATATGGAATTTTTGGGTAAGGATTTGCCGAATGTGGCTATTCCTCACACAGATATTGTTCATAATCTAGCTGAAAAAGTTGTGGTTGTTCGATTAGAGAAACCGGTGACTTTCCACAATATGATTGCACCAGATAAGGAAGTAGAGGTATCCTTGCTCTTCTTTATCATTAATAACTCAAGTTCAAGTCAAACGAACATTCTTGCTCAGTTGATGGACTTCTTTACTGGAAATGGTCATCTTGAAGACCTATCAAAAATTTCTGATCCTGAAGCCCTCTATGCTTATATCGCTGAAGAAACTGCATAATCTTGTCTATTAAAAATATTAAATCGGAGGAAATCCATATGATTAAAATTCTTGCTGCCTGCGGTGCAGGTGTTAACTCAAGCCACCAAATTAAAAGTGCTCTTGAAGAAGAACTTTCAAACCGCGGTTTCGATGTTCACTGTGATGCGGTAATGGTCAAAGACGTTAACGAAGACCTTATCAAAGGTTATGACATCTTCACACCCATTGCTGCTACAGACCTTGGTTTTGATCCAGGTATTCCAGTTATCGAAGCTGGACCAATCTTATTCCGTATCCCAGCAATGAGCGCTCCAGTATTTGATAATATTGAAGCAGCTATCAAAGAACACGGATTAAGCTAATTTTAATTTGTTAACATTCATATAACATAAAAAAGGGAGGAACTGTTATGGATGCAATCTTTGGCCTAATCAAAGAATTTTTCACACCTATCTTAGATATGGGTGGACCTGTCATCATGTTAATCATTTTGACAGTATTGGCTTTACTTTTTGGAGTGAAATTCTCCAAAGCGCTTGAAGGTGGTATCAAACTTGCCATCGCTCTTACTGGTATCGGAGCTATCATCGGTATGCTAAATGGTGCTTTCTCAGCATCACTTGCAAAATTCGTTGAAAACACTGGTATTCAATTGAGTATCACTGACGTTGGTTGGGCACCACTTGCAACAATCACTTGGGGATCTGCTTGGACACTATACTTCTTGCTTATCATGTTGATTGTCAACGTAGTAATGCTTGCTATGAAGAAAACTGATACACTTGACGTCGATATCTTCGATATCTGGCACTTGTCTATCACAGGTCTTTTGATTAAATGGTATGCAGACAACAACGGTGTGAGCCAAGGGGTTTCACTCTTGATTGCTACAGCAGCTATCGTACTTGTTGGTGTGTTGAAAATTATCAACTCTGACTTGATGAAACCTACATTTGATGACCTTCTTAACGCACCAAGTTCATCACCAATGACATCAACTCACATGAACTACATGATGAACCCAGTTATCATGGTTTTGGATAAGATTTTTGAAAAATTCTTCCCAGGTCTTGATAAATATGACTTTGATGCTGCTAAATTGAACAAAAAAATCGGTTTCTGGGGATCTAAATTCTTTATCGGTTTCATTCTTGGTATTGTTATCGGTATTATGGGAACTCCACATCCAATTCCAGGTGTTGCCGATGCAGATAAATGGCGTCTTGTTATCAGAGGATGGTTGTCTCTTGGTTTGACTGCCGGTGTATCTTTGGAACTCTTCTCACTTATCGGTTCATGGTTCATCGCAGCCGTAGAACCACTATCACAAGGTATTACAAACGTTGCTACTAAACGTCTTCAAGGACGTAAATTCAACATCGGTCTTGACTGGCCATTCATCGCTGGTCGTGCTGAAATCTGGGCTTGTGCTAACGTACTTGCACCAATCATGTTGATTGAAGCTGTGCTTCTTTCAAAAGTCGGAAATGGTATCTTGCCACTTGCAGGTATCATCGCTATGGGTGTTACTCCAGCTCTCTTGGTTGTAACTCGTGGTAAATTGCTCCGTATGATTATCTTCGGAACACTCTTGTTGCCACTCTTCCTTCTTTCAGGTACACTTATTGCACCATTTGCAACAGAACTTGCTAAAGGTGTAGGTGCCTTCCCAGCAGGTGTGAGCGAAACTCAATTGATCACTCACTCAACTCTTGAAGGACCAATCGAAAAACTTCTTGGTTGGACAATTGGTAACACTACAACAGGTGATATCAAAGCAATCCTTGGTGCTGTAGTCTTCCTTGTATTCTATATCGGTATCTTTGCTTGGTACAGAAAACAAATGATCAAACGTAACGAAGAGTACGCAGCAAAAGCAAAATAATGCGCTCCTATAAAATGTAAATTGTTGAAACTAGGTTGTCATACCGTTTAGGAGTGACAGCCTAGTTTTTTATAAACTATTAAGAAATCGGAGAAAATAATGGTAATTGAATTAAAATCAGAACAATTAAGAGTTCAATTTAACAGTTTTGGTGGGGCTCTTTCTTCTATAAAAGATGCTGAGGGAGTTGAGTATTTGTGGCAAGGGGATGCTACTTATTGGAGTGGACAAGCTCCTGTTCTCTTTCCTATTTGTGGTTCATTGAGAGAGGATATAGCACTTTATATAGATGATAATGGACAAGAAAGTAAAGGAAAGATTCCTCGTCATGGTTTGGTTCGCAAGAAAGAATTTGAATTAGTTGAACAGACAGATAATAGTGTAACTTTTGCAATTGAAGACGATGAGAATAGCTATCAGAACTACCCTTATCATTTCCGCCTAGAAATCACTTATAGCCTTACTGGCAAGACAGTACGAACTCAATATAAGATTTTCAATAAAGAAACCAACAAGGTCATGCCTTACTTTATTGGTGGACATCCAGGCTTTAATTGTCCTCTACTTGATGATGAAGTCTATGAAGATTACTATTTAGAGTTTGAGAAAGAAGAGACTTGCTCTGTTCCACGTCCTTTCCCACAAACGGGTATGCTGGATTTTCAAGATAGAAGTCCATGGCTAGAGGGGCAAAAAGAAATAGATCTTAGTTATGATCTTTTCAGCACGGATGCAGTCACCTTAGATGACTTGCAATCTAGAACAATTGCGCTTCGTTCTCGTAAACATGATAAGGGATTGAAAGTGCACTTTGCAGAGTTCTCAAATCTTATTATCTGGTCAACTTTGAATAAAGGTCCTTTCATTGCTTTTGAACCATGGTCTGGCTTGTCAACATCCCTTGAAGAAGGAGATCATCTAGAAGATAAGAAGAATGTTCGTCTCCTAGAACCTGGTCAAGTAGATCAAATTGGTTTTGATATCGAAATTTTTTAGTTAAAAAAACACAAAAACAAACACTAACTGTTGACTTTTTCCGGAAATAGGAGTATATTATGTTTGTAAGCAACAAATGATGTTTGTCACAAACAAATAATCACTTGTTATATTCTCTTTCGTGGAGAAGAATTATTTCTAGGAAACTGATTTCCTAAACTTGAATAAGGTGTCATTCATCTCATTCAATCCAATTTGTCAATAAACTGCTAGAAAACTTTTTGTAGGTAAACTGCTAACCATAAAAGTTTTTACTAGCCTAGAAAAATAAAAGGAGTATACAATATGTCTATTGTTATCGGTGCAGATGCTGCAGGTTTGAGATTGAAAGAAGTTGTGAAAGACTTCTTGGAAAAAGAAAACTTCCACGTTGTGGATGTTACAGCTGAAGGTCAAGACTTTGTTGATGTGACTCTTGCTGTTGCTGCAGAAGTAAACAAAGAAGAACAAAACCTTGGTATCGTGATTGATGCTTATGGAGCTGGTCCATTTATGGTTGCAACTAAAATCAAAGGAATGGTTGCTGCAGAAGTATCTGACGAACGTTCAGCTTATATGACTCGTGGCCACAACAACTCACGTATGATCACTATGGGTGCACAACTTGTCGGTGATGAATTGGCTAAAAACATTGCTAAAGGATTTGTTAACGGTAAATACGATGGTGGACGTCACCAAATCAGGGTCGATATGTTGAACAAAATGTGCTAATACTCTTCAAAAATCAAGATAATCTGTCGTCAGCTCACTTTAGCTAACCTCAGTTATGCTCGCAGCTCGCTTCCTAAGCTAATCTTGATTTTTCTTGAGTAGGGATAAATGATATTAGATTTATATAATTAATCGGAGGGAATAACTAATGAGAATTGCAATTGGATGTGACCACATCGTAACAGATGAAAAAATGGCGGTTTCAGAATTTTTGAAATCAAAAGGATATGAAGTTATTGACTTTGGTACATATGACCATACACGTACTCACTACCCAATCTTTGGTAAAAAAGTAGGGGAAGCTGTAACTAGTGGTCAAGCTGATCTTGGAGTATGTATCTGTGGTACTGGTGTTGGTATCAACAACGCTGTAAATAAAGTTCCAGGTGTCCGTTCTGCCTTGGTTCGTGATATGACAACAGCACTTTATGCTAAAGAAGAACTCAATGCCAACGTCATTGGTTTCGGTGGTAAAATTACTGGTGAATTGCTCATGTGTGACATCATAGAAGCTTTCATCCATGCTGAATACAAACCATCTGAAGAAAACAAAAAATTGATTGCGAAAATTGAACACGTTGAAAGTCACAATGCTCAACAAACAGACGCAAACTTCTTCACTGAATTCCTTGAAAAATGGGATCGCGGAGAATACCACGATTAAGAGGTGACTTATGATTTTAACAGTCACAATGAACCCATCCATCGATATTTCCTATCCCTTGGATGAGTTGAAGATTGATACTGTCAATCGTGTGGTGGATGTAACCAAAACGGCTGGTGGTAAGGGACTCAATGTTACCCGAGTACTTTCAGAATTTGGGGATTCTGTTCTTGCTACCGGTTTAGTGGGTGGCAAACTTGGTGAGTTTTTGGTTGAACATATCGATAATCAAGTAAAGAAAGATTTCTTCTCAATTCAGGGAGAGACTCGTAACTGTATCGCTATTCTCCACGGTGACAACCAAACAGAAGTTCTTGAAAAAGGTCCTGAAGTATTGGAACAGGAAGGTCAAGACTTTTTGGAACATTTCAAAAAACTCTTGGAGTCAGTTGAAGTAGTAGCTATCTCAGGTAGTCTGCCAGCTGGCCTTCCAGTTGATTACTATGCGAGCTTGGTAGAACTTGCTAATCAAGCTGGTAAGCCTGTAGTCTTGGACTGCTCTGGTGCAGCGCTTCATGCGGTTCTTGAATCACCACATAAACCAACAGTCATCAAACCAAATAATGAGGAATTGTCTCAGCTTCTTGGAAGAGAAGTTTCTGAGGATTTGGATGAATTAAAAGAAGTACTTCAAGAACCTTTGTTTGCAGGTATTGAATGGATTATCGTTTCACTTGGTGCCAACGGTGCTTTTGCCAAACATGGAGACACTTTCTACAAGGTCGATATTCCTAGAATTCAGGTGGTAAATCCTGTTGGATCTGGAGACTCTACTGTGGCAGGAATTTCTTCAGGACTTCTTCACAAAGAATCGGATGCAGAATTACTCATCAAGGCAAATGTCCTTGGTATGCTCAATGCTCAAGAAAAAATGACTGGTCATGTCAACATGGCCAACTATCAAGCTCTATATGATCAATTAATAGTAAAAGAGGTATAAAATGGCTTTAACAGAACAAAAACGTGCACGCTTAGAAAAACTTTCTGATGAAAATGGTATCATCTCAGCTCTTGCATTTGACCAACGTGGTGCTTTGAAACGCCTCATGGCTCAACACCAAACAGAAGAACCAACTGTAGCTCAAATGGAAGAACTGAAAGTCTTGGTAGCAGATGAATTGACTAAATACGCTTCATCAATGCTTCTTGACCCTGAGTATGGACTTCCAGCGACTAAAGCTCTTGATGAAAAAGCTGGTCTTCTCCTTGCTTATGAAAAAACAGGTTATGACACAACAAGTACAAAACGCTTGCCAGACTGCTTGGATGTTTGGTCTGCAAAACGTATTAAAGAAGAAGGTGCAGATGCAGTTAAATTCTTGCTTTACTATGATGTAGATAGCTCAGACGAACTCAACCAAGAAAAACAAGCTTACATCGAACGCATCGGTTCTGAATGTGTGGCTGAAGATATCCCATTCTTCCTTGAAATCCTTGCTTACGATGAAAAAATTGCGGACGCCGGTTCTGTAGAATATGCGAAAGTAAAACCACACAAAGTTATCGGTGCTATGAAAGTCTTCTCAGACCCGCGCTTTAACATTGATGTCTTGAAAGTAGAAGTTCCTGTTAACATTAAATATGTTGAAGGCTTCGCTGAAGGTGAAGTGGTTTATACACGTGAAGAAGCAGCAGCATTCTTCAAAGCACAAGATGAAGCAACTAACTTGCCATACATCTACTTGAGTGCTGGTGTATCAGCTAAACTCTTCCAAGATACTCTTGTATTTGCTCATGAATCAGGTGCAAACTTTAACGGAGTTCTTTGTGGCCGTGCTACATGGGCTGGATCAGTTGAAGCATACATCAAAGATGGTGAAGCAGCAGCTCGCGAATGGCTTCGCACAACTGGATTTGAAAACATTGATGAGCTCAATAAAGTTCTTCAAACAACAGCAACTTCATGGAAAGAACGAGTGTAAGCAAGTCCTCCTGGGTTAGGAACATGAATCTAAAAAATTTTTAAAAAAGTTGTATGTAAAGGTTTACAAAATAACTTACTTGTGCTATACTTAAATCACAAGTTAATACAAGGTGAGTGTTACTAAGTAATATTAGGCATGATCACAGGTGAATTAGAAATCGGCTGATTTTCTAGTTCATTTGTGGTCATTTTTTGTACTCATATACCTTTAAGATATAAAAGGAGGTTGACATGTATCGAATTCTAAATCCAATGAATCACAATGTCTCGCTTGTCAGAAACGATAAAGGAGAAGAAGTGATTGTGATTGGTAAGGGGATTGCATTTGGAAAGAAGAAAGGGGATTTGATTGCTGAACAGCAGGTTGAGAAAATCTTTCGGATGAAGACCGAAGAGTCCAGAGAAAACTTTATGGCTCTCCTCAAAGATGTTCCGCTTGATTTTATCACAGTGACCTATGAAATCATTGATAAGCTATCAAAGAAATATCATTATCCGATTCAAGAGTATCTCTACGTAACATTGACAGATCATATTTACTGTTCTTACCAAGCTCTAGCACAAGGAAGGTACAAGGATAGTAATCTGCCAGATATTTCCACTAAGTATCCTGTCGCTTTTCAAATCGCAAATGAAGCATTTGAAATTTACCGTCAGAAGCTAGCAGATCATTTTCCTGAGGACGAAATTATTCGGATTGCTTATCATTTCATTAATGCCGAAGGTGAAAATGAAGTGGAACTTGTGGAGTCGATTGATAAGAGGAAAGAAATTCTCAGGAATGTTGAAGAAGTTTTAACGGACTATGCAATTCAACGAACTAAAGAGAATAACCATTTCTATGATCGTTTTATGATTCATTTGAATTATTTCTTGGATTATTTAGACAGATCTAGAGATGATAACCAATCACTTCTGGATATGGAAGATCATATTAAACAATCCTATCCAAAAGCGTTCGAGATTGGTTCCAAGATCTATGATGTGATTACGCAACATACGGGTCTTGATTTGTATAAAAGTGAACGAGTTTATCTAGTTCTACATATCCAACGTTTATTGTCATAAAAATTTATTTAAAACTATATAAGGAGAAATCTATCATGAATAGAGAAGAAGTAACATTGTTAGGTTTTGAAATCGTAGCCTATGCTGGCGACGCTCGTTCAAAACTATTGGAAGCCTTGAAGGCTGCTGAAGCTGGTGATTTTGAAAAAGCGGACGCTCTGGTAGAGGAAGCTGGTAGCTGTATTGCAGAGGCTCACCACGCGCAAACAAGTCTATTGACTAAGGAAGCTTCTGGTGAGGACTTAGCGTATAGTGTGACCATGATGCACGGTCAAGATCACTTGATGACAACTATTTTGTTAAAAGATTTGATGCACCATTTAATTGAACTGTACAAGAGAGGAGTTAAATAATGAATAAACTAATTGCATTTATTGAGAAAGGAAAACCTTTCTTTGAGAAATTATCTCGTAATATCTATCTTCGTGCTATTCGTGATGGTTTCATTGCAGGTATGCCTGTTATTCTCTTCTCAAGTATTTTTATCTTGATTGCCTTTGTACCAAACTCATGGGGCTTTAAATGGTCTGATGAAGTTGTAGCCTTTCTTATGAAACCTTACAGCTATTCAATGGGTATTTTAGCTCTCTTGGTAGCTGGTACAACAGCCAAGTCATTGACCGACTCAGTAAACCGTAGCATGGAGAAAACCAATCAAATCAACTATATGTCAACATTGTTGGCAGCAATTGTTGGTTTGTTGATGTTGGCAGCTGATCCTATCGAAAATGGTCTAGCTACTGGATTCTTAGGGACAAAAGGTTTGCTTTCAGCCTTCCTTGCTGCCTTTGTTACCGTAGCAATCTATAAGGTTTGTGTTAAGAACAACGTCACTATTCGCATGCCTGACGAAGTTCCACCAAATATTTCACAAGTTTTTAAAGATGTGATTCCATTCACTCTATCTGTTGTTTCTCTTTATGCTCTTGACTTATTAGCACGTCATTTTGTTGGTGCAAGTGTGGCTGAATCAATCGGTAAATTCTTTGCACCATTATTCTCTGCAGCTGATGGCTATCTTGGTATTACCATTATCTTTGGTGCTTTTGCCTTCTTCTGGTTTGTTGGGATTCATGGTCCATCTATTGTTGAACCTGCTATCGCAGCAATTACCTATGCCAATGCCGAAGTCAACTTGAACCTTCTTCAACAAGGGATGCACGCTGACAAGATTCTTACTTCTGGTACACAAATGTTTATCGTTACCATGGGTGGTACTGGTGCGACACTGGTTGTTCCATTCATGTTCATGTGGTTAACAAAATCAAAACGTAACCGTGCAATCGGACGTGCTTCAGTAGTTCCAACTTTCTTTGGTGTAAATGAACCAATCTTGTTTGGTGCACCGCTTGTATTGAACCCAATCTTTTTCATTCCATTTATCTTTGCTCCAATCGCAAACGTATGGATCTTTAAATTCTTTATTGAAACTCTTGGAATGAATTCATTTACTGCTAATCTACCATGGACAACTCCAGCTCCACTAGGTCTAGTTCTTGGTACTAACTTCCAAGTTCTATCATTCATTCTTGCTGCCCTTCTAATTGTGGTTGACGTAGTCATTTACTACCCATTCCTTAAAGTATATGATGAACAAATTCTTGAAGAAGAGCGTTCAGGTAAATCTAATGATGAATTGAAAGACAAAGTTGCTGCAAACTTCAACACTGCAAAAGCGGATGCTATTCTTGAAAAAGCGGGTGTCGATGCAGCACAAAATACCATCACTGAAGAAACAAATGTCCTCGTTCTCTGTGCAGGTGGAGGGACAAGTGGTCTCCTTGCGAATGCTTTGAATAAGGCAGCAGCAGAATACAATGTCCCTGTGAAAGCAGCAGCAGGTGGCTATGGTGCTCACCGTGAAATGTTACCAGAGTTTGATCTAGTTATCCTTGCCCCTCAAGTTGCTTCAAACTTTGAAGATATGAAAGCAGAAACAGATAAACTTGGTATTAAACTTGCCAAGACAGAAGGCGCTCAATACATCAAATTAACTCGTGATGGAAAAGGTGCTCTTGCATTCGTACAAGCTCAATTCGATTAACGATAGGGACTATAAAACAGTCTCCTATCGTTACGGAAATCGCTATGGCGAATTTCCTAATCGCCTTGTTAATTCGTTGGTAAAAAGATATCGTTTTTACCTCCTCATGTCACAATTCGATTAATAATAGGGACTCTGAAATAGTCTCCTATCGTTACGGAAATCGCTATGGCGAATTTCCTAATCGCCTTGTTAATTCGTCGGTAAAAAGATATTGTTTTTACCTCCTCATGTCACAATTCGGTGACTTGGTACAAGAAGTGAGATGGAGAAGGATGGCTCACTGACTCCTCTCCTCTCATTTTTACTTTATTTAAATCAAGAAATAGGTGAAAAAATGACAAAAACATTACCAAAAGACTTTATTTTTGGTGGCGCAACAGCTGCCTATCAAGCAGAAGGTGCTACACATACTGATGGTAAAGGACCAGTAGCGTGGGATAAATATCTTGAAGATAATTACTGGTACACTGCAGAACCAGCCAGTGATTTTTACAATCGATACCCAGTTGACCTCAAGTTGGCAGAAGAGTATGGTGTCAATGGCATTCGAATTTCTATTGCCTGGTCCCGTATTTTCCCGACTGGTTTCGGCCAAGTAAATGCTAAAGGTGTTGAATTTTATCATAATCTATTTGCAGAGTGTCACAAACGTCATGTTGAGCCTTTTGTAACTCTTCATCACTTTGATACGCCAGAAGCTCTCCACTCAAATGGAGACTTCTTAAACCGTGAAAACATTGAACACTTTGTAGACTACGCGGCTTTCTGTTTTGAAGAATTTCCAGAAGTAAACTATTGGACAACATTCAATGAAATTGGACCAATCGGTGATGGTCAATACTTGGTTGGTAAATTCCCTCCAGGTATTCAGTACGATCTTGCCAAAGTCTTCCAATCGCACCACAATATGATGGTGTCTCATGCACGTGCGGTAAAATTGTACAAAGAGAAAGGCTATAAAGGTGAAATTGGGGTTGTTCATGCTCTGCCTACTAAGTATCCTCTAGATCCTGAAAATCCTGCAGATGTTATTGCGGCAGAGTTGGAGGACATTATCCATAATAAATTTATCTTGGATGCAACTTATCTGGGTCACTACTCTGAAAAGACTCTGGCAGGGGTAGAGGCTATCTTGGCTGCCAATGGTGGTAGCTTGGATCTTCGTGAAGAAGATTTTACAGCATTAGAAGCTGCAAAAGACTTGAATGATTTTCTAGGCATCAACTACTATATGAGTGACTGGATGGAAGCATTTGATGGAGAAACTGAAATTATCCATAATGGTAAGGGTGAGAAAGGAAGCTCTAAATACCAAATCAAAGGTGTTGGTCGTCGTGTAGCTCCTGATTATGTACCACGTACAGACTGGGATTGGATTATCTACCCTCAAGGTTTGTATGACCAAATCATGCGTGTGAAGAAAGATTATCCTAACTACAAGAAGATTTACATCACTGAAAATGGTCTAGGGTATAAAGATGAGTTCGTTGATAACACTGTTTATGATGATGGCCGTATTGATTATGTCAAACAACACTTAGAGGTCTTATCTGATGCGATTGCTGATGGTGCAAATGTCAAAGGATACTTCATCTGGTCATTGATGGACGTCTTCTCATGGTCAAACGGTTATGAAAAACGTTACGGTCTCTTCTATGTAGACTTTGAAACTCAAGAACGTTATCCTAAGAAATCAGCTCACTGGTACAAGAAAGTAGCGGAAAGTCAGATTATAGACTAATAGAATTAGTAATTAGATATAGAATTCTAGTGAGGCAAAAGATGTTCAAAGATTTTATCCAATCAATTTATGAAAAAGTTTATATTATCAATTTTGATAAATGTTCTCAAATACCTCGTTTGACTAATGAGGAGCTGAAAAATCTTGGGAAATGGTATGTCTCTACCGGTAAAGAATGGATTTGCCATTCAGACTATGAGCTAGAAGAATTTAAAAATATCTTTTTAAGTTTTATCAGTCCTGAAGAACGGGATAATATCTCCTTTGATTCAGATTTTATGCCGTTTCAACAATCATAAAGAATCTAGGAAACTCTTTGTAAAAATCTTCATCAAAAAATGCGTCATATTAAGAAAATAAGAATCTTGATATGACGCATTTTATATTTTATCAATCCTCAGTTTTATGGTTTAGAAAGAATAATTTTTGTTTGTTTTGAAAGTTGTTCAAACGTTTCTTTGCTCAGTTTAGAATCTGAAACGATGGTATCAATATCAGAGATATTGTAGAAGGTATAGAAATCAAATTTATTGAACTTACTATTGTCAGCTAGTAAGTATTTTTTATTGGCATTATTGAGGGCGATGCGTTGAGATTCACCTTCCTCTTCACTAAAGGTCGCAATCGCATTGTCCTGAATACCATTACAGCTAACGAAAGCTTTAGAAAATTGAAGATTGGCTAAGTTTTGCAAGGTTAGTGTTCCCACAAAGGCTCCAGTGATAGAGCGGTAGTTTCCACCGATTAAAATCAAATCTGTTAGTTTTCGTTCGTTTAAGATGAGAAAGACTGGTAAACTGTTTGTTACAACACGAATATTATCAATTGGAAGTTCACGGGCAAAAGATTCTAAGGTCGTACCAGGTCCGATAAAAATAGTTTCACCCTCATCAATTAAATGGCCTGCAAAACGGCTAATTTCTTGTTTTTCTGCAATCTGTAAGCTTTGTTTTTCAATATTGGAACGTTCATTATTTAAAATAGAACCTGTGCGAATTTTCTCAGCTCCCCCGTGTACTCGAACAAGTAAATCCTTGTCTGCCAACTCTTGCAAGTAGCGTCTAGCAGTCATATCTGATACATCTAAGCGAGTCATAATTTCTTTTACAGTAATAGTTCCCTTTGTATTTATCGTTTCTAGAATATTATCTAGTTTTTCCTGCTTTAACATCGTTATCACCTCTATTTCTATTACTATTTTATCATAAAGTATTCAATCAATCAATTTAAAAAACAAAAGAAAACAAAAACAAAAACATCATGGTTGTTTTAAACAAACCATGATGTTTTTATCACTTATAAAATAGATAACATTAGTCCAAACCGTAGTTGTAGTCATCGTCTTGCATGGCTTCAACTTCACCAAGGAGGTAACCATTTCCGACTTGAGAGAAGAAGTCGTGGTTGGAAGTTCCTGTTGAAATACCGTTCATAACGATTGGGTTGACATCATCTGCTGAGTCTGGGAAGAGTGGATCTTGTCCCAGGTTCATGAGAGCTTTATTGGCATTGTAGCGAAGGAAGGTTTTGACTTCTTCCGTCCAACCAACACCGTCATAGAGGCTTTCTGTGTAGCCTTCTTCGTTTTCATAAAGAGTGTAGAGAAGGTCGTACATCCATTCTTTGAGTTTTTCTTGCTCTTCTTCAGGTAATTCATTGAAACCAAGTTGGAATTTATAACCGATGTAGGTTCCGTGAACAGACTCATCACGAATAATTAATTTAATGATTTCTGCGACGTTGGCTAGTTTGTTGTTACCGAGATAGTAGAGGGGAGTGAAGAAACCAGAGTAGAAGAGGAAAGTTTCAAGGAAGACGCTGGCAACTTTCTTTTCAAGTGGGCTACCGTTTAGGTAGATTTCGTTGACGATCTCAGCCTTCTTTTGTAGGTAAGGATTGGTATTGGTCCATTCGAAAATTTCTTCAATCTCAGCCTTAGTATTCAAGGTAGAAAAGATTGATGAGTAAGATTTTGCGTGGACAGATTCCATAAATTGGATGTTATTGAAAACAGCTTCCTCATGGGGTGTACGGATGTCTGCGCGAAGGGCTTGAACTCCTGTTTCAGATTGCATGGTATCCAAAAGTGTTAAACCACCAAAGACTTTTCCAACCAAGTCTTTTTCTACATTTGATAGCTTTCTCCAGTCATCCAAGTCATTTGACAAGGGAATACGTGTATCAAGCCAGAATTGCTCCGTCAGTTTTTCCCAAGTTGATTTGTCGATGACATCTTCGATGGCATTCCAGTTAATGGCTTTATAGTAAGTTTCCATTTGAAATCTCTTTCTGTGTTTAGTATTGCGAACTCACAATTATCTCTATTTTATCATAATTCTAGAGGAGTATCGCACAAAAAGTCGGAAGCCCGACTTTTTGTTATTTCATAGTATAGATGCTTATTCTAGTTTAGCAGGGTGAATGAATCACTAATCTGAGAAAATGTAGTTTCCTCAAGCAAAGATTAAATCACACAGCTTTCACATTGGTTGGCACCGACTTCTCCACCGTCATCTGTAAAGGTACGAACGTAGTAGATAGACTTGATACCCTTGTTAAAGGCATAGTTACGAAGGATAGACAAGTCACGTGTCGTTTGTTTGTTTTCTTTCTTCCATTCGTAAAGACCTTTTGGAATGTCACTACGCATGAAGAGAGTGAGTGAAAGTCCTTGGTCCACGTGCTCAGTTGCAGCAGCATAGACATCAATAACCTTACGCATATCCATGTCGTAAGCAGAAGTGTAGTAAGGAATTGTTTCTGTTGACAAGCCAGCAGCAGGGTAGTAGATTTTACCGATTTTCTTTTCTTGACGTTCTTCGATACGTTGCGTAATCGGGTGGATAGAAGCAGAAACGTCGTTGATATAGCTGATAGAGCCATTTGGAGCTACAGCAAGGCGATTTTGGTGGTAAAGACCATCTGCTTGAACCTTGTCGCGAAGTTCACTCCAGTCAGCAGCACTTGGGATAAAGACATCCTTGAAGAGTTCTTTAACACGGTCTGATTTTGGAACAAATTCGCCAGTCACATACTTGTCGAAGTAGCTTCCGTTAGCATAGTCTGATTTTTCAAAGTTGTGGAAGGTGATACCACGTTCACGCGCAATATTGTTTGACTCAACTAAAGTCCAGTAGTTCATAAGCATAAAGTAGATGCTAGTAAACTCAACAGACTCAGGTGCCCCATATTCAATCAATTGTTGGGCAAGGTAGCTGTGAAGTCCCATGGCACCAAGACCAAAGGTATGAGCTTGGCTATTTCCGTGGTCGATGGTAGGAACAGCTACGATGTGTGAACTATCTGTAACGAAAGTAAGGGCACGAACCATAGCACGGATAGAACGACCAAAATCAGGTGAAGTCATCATGTTAACCACGTTGGTTGAACCAAGGTTACATGAAACGTCCGTTCCCATTTGAAGGAATTCTTGAGCATCGTTGATCAAGCTTGGTTCTTGGACTTGAAGAATCTCAGAACACAAGTTACTCATAATGATTTTTCCATCAACGGGATTTGCACGGTTAGCCGTATCGATGTTGACTACATAAGGGTAGCCAGACTCTTGTTGCAATTTAGAGATTTCAGTTTCCAAATCACGCGCCTTGATTTTTGTCTTGCGGATATTTGGATTTGCGACCAATTCATCGTATTTTTCAGTGATATCGATGTAGTTAAATGGCACACCGTATTCAAGCTCTACAGAATAAGGGCTGAAGAGGTACATTTCTTCATTTTTACGTGCTAATTCATAGAATTTATCGGGGACAACAACACCGAGTGAAAGGGTCTTAACACGAACTTTTTCATCGGCGTTTTCTTTCTTAGTTGAAAGGAAGGCGATAATATCTGGGTGGAAGACGTTGAGGTAGACAACACCAGCACCTTGACGTTGACCCAATTGGTTAGAGTAAGAGAAGCTATCTTCGAAAAGCTTCATAACTGGAACGACGCCAGAAGCTGCTCCTTCATATCCTTTAATAGGAGCACCAGCTTCACGAAGGTTGCTGAGAGTAATTCCCACACCACCACCAATACGTGAAAGTTGAAGAGCTGAGTTGATAGAACGTCCGATAGAGTTCATATCATCAGTTACTTGGATCAGGAAGCAAGATACCAACTCTCCACGACGAGCACGTCCAGCATTCAAGAAGGAAGGAGTAGCAGGTTGGTAGCGTTGGTGGATGATTTCATTGGCAATATCGATGGCAACTGCTTCATTGCCATCAGCGAAATAAAGGGCGTTAAAGAAGACACGGTCTTCCATGCTTTCAAGATAATATTCACCGTCATTAGTCTTTAAGGCATATTGATTGTAAAACTTATAGGCAGCCATGAAAGACTTGAATTGGAAGTTTTGTTCTTTAATAAATTGAGCTAATTCTTCCAAAAATTCTGGACGGTATTTCTTGATAAAGGCTGTTTCGATGTAGTTGTGTTCAATGAGGTAGTTGATTTTATCCTTGATTGAATCAAAAACCATAGTGTTTGGAACTACATTTTCTTTAAAGAAAGCATCCAAGGCTTCCTTATCTTTATGAAGCATGATTTGTCCATTAACAGGACGGTTGATTTCGTTATTGAGACGGAAGTAAGTCACGTCCTCAAGATGTTTTAATCCCATAAAATTTCCCTTATCTAATTACAAAAGAAAGGCTTCTAAGTTAGCCCTAGAAGCAGTTTCTTCTGGATGATGTACTAAGATTATGCTAATTGTTTCAGTTTTCCTGGTTGGAAACCTGAAAAGACTTCAGTTGGTGTTTGGATAACAGGAGCCGCGCTGAAACCGAGCTCTTTAACTTGATCGATGTATTCAGGTTGCTCATCAAGATTGATTTCACGATAAGCGACATTATTACTGTCCAAGAAACGTTTGGTCATTTTACATTGGACACAGTTGTTTTTAGAATAAACGGTTACCATTGTGTAACTCCTCTTTCAAAATAGATTACTTTCTTAGTATATCAGAAAATAAATTTTTGTCAATGATTTGAAACTAAATATAGTGGTCTATTTTTCTGCTCAAGCCCACAAAACACAATATGTAGTGTTTGATTTGTGAAAAGATGATAATTATCCTATAAGTTGTTTTTTGAAAAACTATATCCTGTGTTTTGTTATCTAGAATAGAAGATTTTCAGCAAGTTATCTGAAAGGAAATCGAATAAATCCCATAAAATGCTTGAAAAAAATCCTAGAAGATGATATAATACCAAATTGTAAGGGTTATCACATATAACTCAAAAAAGAAAGAACAAAAGGAGAGTCAAACTATGGCTTCTAAAGATTTCCACGTAGTGGCAGAAACAGGTATTCACGCACGTCCAGCAACATTGTTGGTACAAACTGCTAGCAAATTTGCTTCAGATATCACTCTTGAGTACAAAGGTAAATCAGTTAACCTTAAATCAATCATGGGTGTTATGAGTCTTGGTGTTGGCCAAGGTGCTGACGTAACTATCTCAGCTGAAGGTGCAGATGCAGATGATGCTATCGTCGCAATCTCAGAAACAATGGAAAAAGAAGGATTGGCATAAGGAAGATGACAGAAATGCTTAAAGGAATCGCAGCATCTGACGGTGTTGCCGTTGCAAAAGCATATCTACTCGTTCAACCGGATTTGTCATTCGATACTGTTTCAGTCGAAGATACAAACGCAGAAGAGGCTCGTTTGGATGTTGCTCTTGAAGCTTCTCAAAACGAGCTTTCTCTTATCCGTGAGAAAGCTGTAGGTACGCTTGGTGAAGAAGCGGCTCAAGTTTTTGACGCTCATTTGATGGTTCTTGCTGACCCAGAATTGATTGGTCAGATTAAAGAAACAATCCGTGCTAAGAAAGTCAATGCTGAAGCAGGTCTTAAAGAAGTGACTGACATGTTCATCACTATCTTTGAAGGCATGGAAGACAACCCATATATGCAAGAACGTGCAGCGGATATCCGCGACGTGACAAAACGTGTATTGGCAAATCTTCTTGGTAAGAAATTGCCAAACCCAGCTTCTATCAATGAAGAAGTAATCGTGATTGCGCATGACTTGACACCATCTGATACAGCTCAATTGGACAAAAACTTTGTAAAAGCTTTTGTAACAAATATCGGTGGACGTACAAGCCACTCAGCTATCATGGCACGTACACTTGAAATTGCAGCTGTATTGGGAACAAATAACATCACTGAAGTAGTGAAAGACGGTGATATCCTTGCCGTTAATGGAATTACTGGTGAAGTGATTATCAACCCAACAGATGAACAAGCGGCAGAATTTAAAGCAGCTGGTGAAGCTTATGCTAAACAAAAAGCTGAATGGGCACTTTTGAAAGATGCTCAAACAGTGACTGCTGACGGTAAACACTTCGAGTTGGCCGCTAACATCGGTACTCCAAAAGACGTTGAAGGTGTTAACAACAACGGTGCTGAAGCTGTTGGACTTTACCGTACAGAGTTCTTGTACATGGATTCTCAAGACTTCCCAACAGAAGATGAGCAGTATGAAGCATACAAGGCTGTTCTTGAGGGAATGAATGGTAAACCAGTGGTTGTTCGTACAATGGATATCGGTGGAGATAAGGAACTTCCTTATTTCGATATGCCACATGAAATGAACCCATTCCTTGGATTCCGTGCCCTTCGTATCTCTATTTCTGAAACTGGAGATGCAATGTTCCGTACACAAATCCGTGCCCTTCTTCGTGCTTCTGTTCATGGTCAATTGCGTATCATGTTCCCAATGGTTGCCCTATTGAAAGAATTCCGTGCAGCTAAAGCAGTCTTTGATGAAGAAAAAGCAAACCTTCTTGCTGAAGGAGTTGCAGTTGCGGATGATATCCAAGTTGGTATCATGATTGAATACCTGCAGCAGCGATGCTTGCAGACCAATTTGCTAAAGAAGTTGACTTCTTCTCAATTGGTACAAATGACTTGATCCAATACACAATGGCAGCAGACCGTATGAACGAACAAGTTTCATACCTTTACCAACCATATAACCCATCAATCCTTCGCTTGATCAACAACGTTATCAAGGCAGCTCACGCTGAAGGTAAATGGGCTGGTATGTGTGGTGAGATGGCTGGTGACCAAAAAGCTGTTCCACTTCTTGTCGGAATGGGCTTGGATGAATTCTCTATGTCAGCAACATCAGTCCTTCGTACACGTAGCTTGATGAAGAAATTGGACACTGCTAAGATGGAAGAGTACGCTAACCGTGCCCTTACAGAGTGTTCAACAATGGAAGAAGTTCTTGAACTTCAAAAAGAATACGTTAACTTCGATTAATGTGATCAACCTTGTAACCTAGTTGCAAGGTTTTTTGCTACATTTTGGGAAGGTATAGTCTTATAAAGTCCACTTTGCAATGAGCCAAAGGCATGATATAATAGGAGAAACAAATAGAATAAGAGAGAAATCATGTCTAAAGAAATTGATATTGAGTATTACCACCAGCTGGCCTTGCAAAAGCAAAAGGAGCACCGTAAAATTTTAGCCAATTTAAAGAAAAAACCACCAAAAAATCTAGACAAGATAGCCCAGCAGATTCACCAAGAAGTCTTTGCGGAGATTGATTGCACTGCCTGTGCAAACTGTTGCAAGACATTGGGTCCTGACTTTAAAGAAGCGGATATTACACGAATTGCCAAGTATTTTAAGATGAAATTACCAGCTTTTGAAGCTGAATTCCTTCAGGTAGATGAAGATGGGGATAAGGTTTTTAAATCCATGCCTTGTCCCTTTCTAGGAGGAGATAATCTTTGTTCCATCTATGATGTTCGTCCAAAGTCATGTCGAGAGTTCCCCCATACAGATCGGAAAAAGATCCATCAAATCAACCATTTGACGATTAAGAATACTTTGACCTGTCCAGCAGCCTATCTCTTTGTTGAGAAATTAAAGGATAAGTTATAGAGATTTAAAGGATAAAAAATCTCTAATAATAACTAGTAATATGAAGGGAGTAATCCTGTGCCTAGACCGAAAACAAAAGAGGAGCTAGTGCTGACCTCTAAAGAAAACTATGAAAAGCTCAATCGTTTCATCTCCCAACTAAGTGAAGATGAGCTACAGACTCCATTTGATTTTTCAAGAGACCCAAAGAAAAAAGAAGCTCACTGGAAAAGGGATAATAATCTACGGGATGTCTTGATTCATCTCTATGAATGGCATCAGTTACTTTTGGCTTGGGTACATTCTAATCAAGAAGGTCACGAAAGACCTTTTCTCCCTGAAATTTATAATTGGAAAACTTATGGAGAAATGAATGTCGTTTTTTGGAAGAAGCACCAGAAAACGTCCTTAGAAGAAGCGACTAGACTTCTAGAACAATCACATAGGGAGGTTTTAGAGTTGATAGAAGTTTTTAGTAATGACGAACTCTTTACCAAAGGTGTCTATAAATGGACCGGCGGAACAAGTCTAGGTTCCTATTTTATCAGTAGCACCTCCAGCCACTATGGTTGGGCTCTGAAAAAACTCAAAGCACATCAGAAGAATTGTCAGGAATAGATGGCCTATTTGAAATAGAAAGAATGAGTTCTTTTAAAAGTAAGATAAAAGCAAAGGGCTATCAAGTGATGTAGCCCTTTTGAGTTATACAAGCAAATTACCATGCAAAAGCTGTCGTTGGAGCATTGAGCGCTTCTAACCACTGTTTATTTTTTACGGGGCAAAGAGTTACGGATATACCTGCCATATCCAGACTGGTCATAAATGTTCCTGATTTTATAAAGGTAATAGTGATTCCTTCAATTTCTAAGAGTTGAAGGAGATCATTGATAAATATGCCCATTTCTAGGTTGGTAGTAGTACCTAGATTATTTACAAGCAATATAAAATGATCACCCTTTTTCCAATGATAGTGCAATCTTAATTTACTTATAATTTCATTTGCCAGGATTTCTGACGATTGGAATGGGACGATACGATAGCCTTCTTCGCCATGTATCCCAATACCATAAGAAATTTTTCCTTCTTCCAAGTTAAATAGTGGAAGGGTGGCTTGGGGGAGACTAGCCGATTTCGTTGCAAAGCCAATCGTTGCGATTTCGGGAGCAAGTTCATGACCTAAATCAGTTAGTTGCTCGATGTCGGCACCATTTTGAGTTGCATATCCTAGAACTTTATGAAGTAAAATTGTCCCTGCAAGCCCTCTTCCTCTAATTTGAAATCTATTGTGAGGTTCAATAGAAATATCGTCGTGTGCTAGACTATAGCCGACCTTAATTCCTTCTTGTCTAGCAGTATTAATGGCCCAGCTAAATTCTTTGATGTCTGCTTCGAAATTTTTTACAATGATGAAGACACCGTGACCATTGTTTAAAAAACGAATGGACTCTAAGATTTCAGTTCTTGTAGGTGGAGTAAATAATTGGCCATAGATAGCAGCGGTAAGCATTCCTTCTCCCACATATCCAATATGCGCAGGTTCGTGACCGGAACCTCCACCCGACAATATTGGAACCTGATGAGGATTGCGATTTTTTTGATAGACTAGTGGTAAGGTAGGGTGTTTTTCTAATTCAGTATGACTGCTGACAGTTGCCGAAATGTAACTTGAAATAATTTTCTGTTTATGATTTGAAATAAATGTCATTGTGGTCTCTTTCCAATAATTGTCATGATTAGAAAGTCTGGTTGTGGAACTGGACTTTTTTTATTGACGTAAGCCTTCACGATTTCTGCTAGAGCATGTGAATGATAGTCTAACAAAAAACAAGTATAAGCAGATGAATCGATATCAATCTGACCGTATTCTCTTAAAATTTTTGATACAAGCAAGCGACAGTAGCTGATAAAGTGGTCATAGAAGTTATTTTGCCCTTGAATATCAAAAAGTTGAATATAAAAGTCACGCTCTTGTTCGAAATAAAGAAATAATTCTTGTAATAGTTTTTGGCCTGAAATGAAGTCCAAGTTATTGGTGATATACTCGGTTAAGTCATTTTCAAATATCCAGTCTAGCAGTTCATATTTGTCAAGAAAGTGATTATAAAAGGTCTGTCTACGAATGCCAGCTGATTCCATGATATCTACAATAGAGATTTTATCAAATTCTCTAGTAGCTAATAGGTCTCTAAATGCCTTGGCAATCCGTTTTTTTGTAATAAATGATGATGCCATAGGAAACCTTTCTTTTACTTACTTCATTTTACCAAAAAAATGTTTTAAACGGGTTTAAAAGGGGACAAATAATAGAATCTGTCCCTTATCATCCAGCGATAAAAAATATATAATGAAAGCGAAAACAAAGGTAGATGCCGAAAGGAGTTTCTCATGAAAAAAATTATAAATGAACCGACACAAGTTGTTGATGAAATGTTGCAGGGATTGTCATTCATGCATGATGACTTGGTAGAACGCTTAGATGGTTTTGATGTCATTGTTAGAAAGGCAGAAAAGACAGGAAAAGTTGGACTCATTTCAGGTGGAGGTTCAGGACATGAACCAAGTCATGCTGGATTTGTAGGAGATGGAATGTTGTCTGCTGCCATTTGTGGAGCAGTCTTCACTTCACCTACTCCGGACCAAATTTTAGAAGCCATTAAGGCGGCTGATGAAGGTGCTGGAGTTTTCATGGTCATCAAGAACTATTCTGGTGACATTATGAACTTTGAAATTGCACAAGAACTTGCTGAAATGGAAGGTATTGATGTAGCAAGTGTTGTGGTTGATGATGATATTGCTGTTGAAAATAGTCTCTATACCCAAGGGCGTCGAGGTGTTGCAGGTACTATTTTAGTCCATAAAATTTTGGGTGATGCAGCTCGTTCTGGTAAATCATTGTCTGAAATGAAGGACTTGGCCGATAAGCTTGTCTTAGAAATTAAAACAATTGGCTTAGCTCTATCTGGCGCTACTGTTCCAGAAGTTGGGAAACCAGGTTTTGTTCTAGAAGATGATGAATTTGAATATGGAGTTGGTATCCACGGTGAGCCAGGATATAAAAAAGAGAAAATGCAACCTTCAGCACAATTGGCCTCAGAATTGGTTGAAAAACTATCTGAAGGTTTCCAGCTTAAGGCTGGTGAACGCTATGGTCTTCTCATCAATGGTTTAGGAAGCACTCCTCTTATGGAGCAATACGTATTTGCAAATGATGTGGCTAAATTACTCCATGAAAAAGGTGTTGAGTTGGCATTTAAGAAAATTGGAAACTATATGACCTCAATTGATATGGCTGGTTTGTCATTAACATTGATTCGATTGGCAGATGATGAGTGGTTGGATGCTCTAAATGCGCCTGTTGCTACACCAGCTTGGTAAAACTCAAGGAGGAAATGTCAAATGAATGCTGAACAAGCTCTTGAATGGATGAAGCTTTTTAATGAAAAGGTTCAAGAACAGAAAGATTACCTTAGTGAGCTAGACACCCCTATAGGAGATGGAGACCACGGTGGAAATATGGCGCGTGGCATGGCTGCAGTTATGGAAAACTTAGAAGGAAAGCAATTTGAGACCAGCAGTGATGTGTTTAAGCTTGTCTCAATGCAACTACTGAGTAAGGTAGGCGGTGCTTCTGGTCCCTTGTATGGCTCTGCTTTTATGGGCATGGCCAAGGCTGATTCTAATTCGAAAATAGAGGAAATCTTACAAAGCGGTTTGGATATGATTGTCAAACGTGGGAAAGCAGAAGTTGGAGAAAAGACAATGGTTGATGTTTGGACTCCTGTTATTGCTGCCTTGTCTGCTGGTCAATTGACTCAAGAGGTTATTGATCAGGTAGTGAATGCTACCAAAGATTTACTTGCAACTAAAGGAAGGGCATCTTATGTAGGAGAACGTTCTCTTGGACATATTGATCCTGGATCATTCTCATCAGGATTACTCTTTACTTCTCTTTTAGAAACTGGGGTGGTTTAATGGGAAGTATTGGTCTTGTTATCGTTTCACATTCCAAACACATTGCACAAGGTGTTGTTGAACTGATTAGTGAAGTAGCTAAAGATGTTCCGATTACTTATGTAGGAGGAACCGAAGATGGAGGAATTGGAACGAGTTTTGATCAAGTAGATAGGGTTGTTTCCGAAAATCCAGCAGATACTTTATTAGCTTTTTTTGACCTAGGTTCTGCTAAAATGAACTTAGAAATGGTGGCTGATTTCAGTGATAAAAGTATCATGATCAATAGGGTTCCAATTGTAGAAGGTGCCTATACTGCAGCAGCTCTTCTTCAGGCTGGTGCAGAACTGTCAGTTATTCAAACACAGTTGGCGGAGCTTGAAATCAATAAATAAGGAATCTTACTATAACTCTTTTTATAGGTGGGCTATTGATTATCTCAACTATCAAATTTTAAGTAAATAATTTCAAAATCAGAAAGGGATTGCTTTGGGCAGTTCCTTTTTAATGTAAAAGGAGTGGAATCATAGCGTTTCTAAATTGTTAATACTCTTCGAAAATCAAATTCAAACCACGTCAACGTCGCCTTGCCGTACTCAAGTACAGCCTGCGGCTAGTTTCCTAGTTTGCTCTTTGATTTTCATTGAGTATAATAATTCAAAACTGATTGTGATGGGACTATTCTAGCTTTAGAATCCTTCAAAAATTAAAATTTAAGGCAATCAATTACTTAGAAGAGTGCGAAAACATTTAATTTATAGGAATTCTAAGTCTAGAATTACATGGATATTTATGAAGTTAGGATATTCGATAGTTAGGATTGTTCTATTCTGAAAGATTTGAGCTGTCAATCTTCTAGAATAGTAGTTTGCCAATGATTTTTGTTGAAAGATTCCTTGTTTTATGGTAGTCTAAAGTAAAAGAAAGCCTTATCATTATATTTGTATCTTTAATCTGACTTGGTTTAGGTCTAGAAAAGGGATAGATATTTGGGGGTTTCAAATAATAATAATATTTTCACTTGCAAAAAATGTATTTCAACTTTACCTAATGTAGAAGAAGGAAATATCATAAAATGCTTATGACTTGTTTGAAAGAGAATGTAAACTAAAAATGGATTCCCTTTAAATATTAGGAGTAGGTAGATGAGTAATCTAGAGTCAATTCGTAAAGCGCATATCATCGTGTGGGGTGCCTATCTATTTTTATCATTAAGGGCGCCGCTAATTAGCAGCACAGAGTATTTCGTGCTTATTTTTTTAGCGTTTCTCTATTCAATAGTATCGCTACCTATATACTCTGTGAAGAATAAAATAGTATCTATTTGTTTGGCTATAAACTCGATCCTGTTAATGAGTTTTCCAATTTTAATCAATAAATTTTTCCCAGGAAACGTTTCTACTTATATCGTATTAATAAGTAATTTTATCCTGGAGTTTTTAATCTTTAATAAAATTGGTAAAGATTTTGATACTAGATTAGCTAGTGAGTATAGGAAAATCAGTCAGTTTAAAAGTAAGATGTCTCAATCTCCTTGGATAAAATATTTAGAGATTTCTAGTTTTATATTAACTATATTTCCATTTATTCTTCATGGTACAGTTGATAATCGTGTATTGACTCTTATCTTTTTGATAAAAATTTGTGTAGATACTACGATAAAGGTTCTATTAAACGGAATTTTTAAGACAAGTAAAGTAATGAAAAGGAGGATATTTTCTCTTTTTGTACTAGATTTGATTGTCTATATATTTTTAGGTTATGTTTTAGTGATACAAAAAGACGAATATCTGTTTTCAATTCTACTAATTTTTTCTAATTTCTCACTTCCCTTTATCAGAGAAAAAGAGTATGAACTATTTAAAAATAAGAAATGAGATAGATATGGTTAAATCTTATTTCTCTTTAAAATCAAATCAGGTAGAGAAAGGATATCTTATCTAGGTAACAAAGTGCTTTAAACGCAGTCGACGATTACTTATTGGAGAACTATCCTAACCATGCAACGTTAAAGAGGAGAAATCTTATGAAACTCGTATCACCAAATAATTATGCTGCTATTGAGTAAGAAGAGATGAGGTGTCTTGATGGGAGATTATCTCTACATAAAGACGGGGAATGTTACAGTAAACGTAGCTACTGCTTATTTTATGGGGAATTAAATATGTTTAAACTAAGTGATAAAGTCAGAGTGGTCTTTGCTCTTTTAGGAGTAAGTTCCCTATTGGTTAGTATGTATCTTATACCTTTTATTAAAACTGAGAATAAATTTTGGGAAATACTTTTATTTATATTAGGTGTATTGCTAATTGGAATTACGTTACTAAGTCATAAAAAAATTAAATTTTGGAAATAGCGTTAGTGAGAAGGACAGGATAATAGTATTATGATGGTTGTTTTAATTTTGATGGTTGTGGTATATCTGTATTATGTAATTACAGAGTATTTTCAGAATAGTTATATTGACTGTATACTATTTCTAACATTGCTGATTTCTCATTTGATATGGGATTACTATTTTTTGCCCATTGAAGTTTTAGTGGCATTAAGTGGAGTAAATTTGCTGTCAAGATTTTTCAAAAAAAAGAGAAGTCAATAGAGTTGTTAGTAGCTTGTTAGTGGATTATAAAGATGAAAGGTAAAATGGGGATATTTAAAATGAAACATTTTTTTGCAGGAATTGGTGAGATAAGATTTAGTAATTATCTATTGTCTCTATGTGTAGGACTAGCCCCTCTTTTTCATATCTATGTAATAGGCTCTGAAATGAATTTTGTGAAAATAGTGTTATCTATTTTGGGAATTATATTTGTTTGTATTTTAACTATTGCTCGAATTTATAGAAGATTTTTCTATAATAAAAATAAACTTGACTAGAATAGTATGGATTAGTTAATCAATTGGAACGATTATTCTTTATGATACTATACCACTTTTAAGTTTTTACATTAAACAACCGAATGAAGTGAAAGTTATTTATCCTAGAAAGGAAAACCTCAAATTGTCCTACAAATTTCTACTCTTCGACCTCGACCACACCTTGCTTGATTTTGATGCTGCTGAGGATGTGGCTTTGACGCAACTCCTAAAAGAAGAAGGGGTTGCAGATATTCAGGCCTATAAAGACTATTATGTTCCTATGAACAAGTCTCTCTGGAAGGACTTGGAGCAAAAGAAAATTAGTAAACAAGAGCTGGTTAACACGCGCTTTTCTCGTTTATTTGCTCATTTTGGACAGGAAAAAGACGGTAGTTTTCTAGCCCAGCGTTACCAATTTTACCTTGCCCAACAGGGGCAAACTTTTTCAGGTGCTCATGAACTTTTAGATAGCCTCATCGAGCGTGATTATGAGCTGTACGCTGCGACAAATGGCATTACTGCCATTCAGACAGGACGTTTGGCTCAATCGGGTCTGGCACCATATTTCAATCAAGTCTTTATCTCTGAACAGCTGCAAACACAAAAACCTGATGCTCTATTTTATGAAAAAATCGGTCAGCAGATTGCTGGCTTTAGCAAAGAAAAGACGCTGATGGTTGGAGATTCTCTAACCGCCGACATTCAAGGTGGCAATAACGCGGGGATTGACACGATTTGGTATAATCCTCATTACCTCGAAAATCCCACACAAGCCCAGCCGACTTACGAAGTCCATTCTTACCAAGACTTGCTGGATTATTTAGATAAACTGTAAAAAGTGGTTTAGAAAGCCACTTTTTGCTATAATAGAGGCAGTAAAAACGAAGGAATAGTTAACGATGTTAAGGCCAGAACTTTCTCTTTATGAACCATTGTATACACTAAAGGAAGTTGATCAAAATATCTGGATAGTGGATGGTGATTTGATTCAAATGGATATGAAGATCTTCAAACTTCCTTTTCAGACACGCATGACGGTGATTAAGTTAAATGATGGCAAACTTTGGCTTCATTCTCCTATTGCGCCAAACGAGAAACTCTTTACTGAACTGGACGCTTTGGGCAGAGTCGCTTACCTGATTTCACCAAATAAGATTCACTACGCCTATATTGCAGATTGGAGAAAAAGATATCCTCATGCGCAAGCATGGTCTAGTCCAGGAGTTGAAGAAAGAGCGAAAAGTCAGAATGTCAAGGTGGAATTTGATGCTGCCTTAACAGATAAGGCTCCTGACCTATGGTCTGATGAGATTGATCAGCTTATTTTTAAGGGAAGTTCTGTCATCGAAGAGGTCGTGTTTTATCATAAATCAACTAAAACACTCATTGTAACAGACCTTATAGAGAATTTTGAACCTGAAAAGATAGCTAGTCCAATCCGCAGAAAATTCTATCGTTTAGCTCGTGTAACAGCCCCTGATGGTCAAACTCCTATTGATTATCGGATGACTTTTTTAGGAAGACAAAGGGAAGCAAAGGTTTCCTTTTCCCGTATGTTAAACTGGAAACCGGATAAGATTATACTTGCACATGGTTTATGCTTTTTTAAAAATGGTACGGATGAATTAAGACGTGCTTTTAGATGGATAAGATAAAGGAGGGAAAGATGCAACACTCGTCTTGGCATGCTTTGATTAAGGCGCAATTACCTGTGGGTTATTTCGGGAAAATCAATCAGTTTATGGAGCAGGTCTATGCTCAGGGTACTGTTTATCCGCCCAAGGAAAAGGTTTTTCAAGCTCTCTTGACAACACCGCTTGAAGAAGTTAAGGTGGTGATTCTAGGGCAAGATCCCTATCACGGGCCAGGTCAAGCGCAGGGCTTGAGTTTTTCTGTACCGGACTCTATCCCAGCTCCACCATCCTTGCAAAATATCTTGAAAGAATTGTCAGATGATATCGGGGTTAAGAAATCTCATGATTTGACAGCTTGGGCTGAGCAAGGAGTCTTGCTTCTTAATGCTTGTTTGACAGTTCCTGCTGGACAGGCCAATGGTCATGCTGGGCAGATATGGGAGCCTTTTACTGATGCTGTGATTCAGGTGGTCAATCATCTAGATAGACCAGTCGTTTTTGTACTCTGGGGAGCTTATGCACGTAAGAAGAAGGCCTTAGTTACCAATCCTCATCACTTGATTATCGAATCAGCCCATCCCAGTCCTTTGTCGGTTTATAGAGGATTTTGGGGTTCCAAGCCTTTTTCCAAAGCCAATGCATTCTTAAAAGAGACAGGACAAGAGCCAATCGATTGGCTTAGATAAGGAGAAAATATGCCTCAGTTAGCGACAATTTGCTACATTGATAACGGGAAAGAACTGCTCATGCTTCACCGTAATAAGAAACCCAATGATGTTCATGAAGGGAAATGGATTGGTGTGGGTGGTAAGCTAGAGCGAGGAGAGACGCCTCAGGAATGTGCAGCGCGTGAAATCCTTGAAGAAACAGGGCTCAAAGCCAAACCAGTTCTAAAAGGTGTTATCACTTTTCCTGAATTCACGCCAGATTTAGACTGGTATACCTATGTTTTTAAGGTGACGGAGTTTGAGGGCGACTTGATTGACTGCAACGAGGGAACGCTGGAATGGGTTCCCTATGATGAGGTTTTGAGCAAGCCGACTTGGGAAGGTGACCATACCTTTGTTGAGTGGCTTTTAGAGGATAAGCCCTTCTTTTCAGCCAAGTTTGTTTATGATGGGGATAAATTGTTGGATACCCAAGTTGATTTCTATGAATAAAGGAGAAAGCAGATGCTACTAATCAAAAATGGTCGTGTAATAGATCCCAAGTCTGGTTTAGATCAAGTTTGTGATGTTTTGGTTCAAGATGGGAAAATTATCAAAATTGCCCCTGAAATTAAGGAAGAAGGAGCAGAGGTACTTGATGCTACTGGTCTTGTAGTTGCTCCTGGTTTGGTTGACATTCACGTTCATTTCCGTGAACCTGGTCAAACACACAAGGAGGATATCCATACAGGTGCCCTAGCAGCCGCTGCAGGTGGTTTTACAACGGTTGTCATGATGGCTAATACTAGTCCAACTATTTCGGACGTGGAGACCTTGCAAGAAGTTCTCCAGTCAGCTGCCAAGGAAAAAATCAATGTCAAGACAGTTGCGACCATTACTAAGAATTTTAATGGTCAAGACTTGACTGACTTTCAGGCACTTTTAGAAGCAGGTGCCGTTGGTTTTTCTGATGACGGTATTCCTCTTGAAAGCAGCAAAGTGGTTAAGGCAGCCATGGAAGAAGCTAAGAAACTTAATACCTTTATCAGTCTCCATGAGGAAGATCCAGGTTTGAATGGAATCCTTGGTTTTAACGAAAACATCGCTAAAGAACATTTCCATATCTGCGGTGCTACTGGGGTGGCTGAGTATGCTATGATGGCGCGTGATGTCATGATTGCCTATGCAACCAAGGCCCATGTTCATATTCAGCATTTGTCTAAGGAAGAAAGTGTTAAAGTAGTGGAGTTTGCTCAAGGTCTGGGTGCGCAAGTCACAGCAGAAGTAGCGCCACAGCATTTCTCTAAGACAGAAGCACTTCTTTTGACACAAGGTAGCAATGCTAAGATGAATCCGCCGCTTCGTTTGGAATCAGACCGTCGTGCTGTTATCGAAGGTCTTAAGTCAGGTGTCATCACAGTTATTGCGACAGACCATGCGCCTCACCATGCGGATGAAAAAAATGTCGAGGATATTACCAAAGCGCCATCTGGTATGACTGGCTTAGAAACATCTCTATCTCTTGGATTGACTTATTTGGTCGAAGCTGGTGAGTTAAGCTTGATGGAATTACTCGAAAAAATGACATACAACCCATCCAAGCTTTACAACTTTGAAGCAGGTTACTTGGCTGAGAATGGTCCAGCTGACATCACTATTTTTGATGCTAAGGCTGACCGCCTTGTGGACTCCCATTTTGCTTCGAAAGCAGCTAATTCACCATTCATCGGTGAAACCTTAAAAGGGCAGGTTAAATATACCATCTGTAAGGGACAAATTGTCTATCAAAACTAGGTGGGAGTCTGCTCTGTAAACAAAAAGAATAGAGAGCTTATATGTACCAAACCCATCATTTTAAAGACAAGTTTATCTTATTTTTAAAGATATTTTTCCCTATCCTTATTTATCAATTTGCCAATTATTCTGCATCCTTTGTTGATACGACTATGACTGGCCAATACAATACCATGGACTTGGCTGGTGTATCTATGGCAACCAGTATCTGGAATCCTTTCTTTACCTTTCTAACAGGGATTGTTTCAGCCCTGGTGCCTATCATTGGTCACCATCTTGGTCGAGGCAAAAAGGAAGAGGTTTCGTCTGATTTTTACCAATTCATCTATCTGGCCTTGGGTCTATCTGTGATCTTGCTGGGGATGGTGCTTTTCTTGGCACCACCAATCTTGAATCATATTGGACTAGAAGCACCAGTGGCGGCCGTAGCGGTTCGCTATCTCTGGTTTTTATCTATCGGAATTATCCCCTTATTGCTTTTTAGTGTCATTCGCTCCTTGCTGGATTCGCTGGGCTTGACCAAACTGTCCATGTATCTCATGCTTTTGTTGCTTCCTCTCAATAGCGGATTTAACTATCTCTTGATTTACGGTGCCTTTGGTGTTCCAGAACTGGGAGGTGCTGGTGCTGGTTTAGGTACTTCCTTGGCCTACTGGGTCTTGTTGGGAATTTCTGTTCTGGTTTTATTTAAACAGGAGAAGCTCAAAGCCTTACACCTTGAGAAACGCATTCCGCTTAATATGGATAAAATCAAGGAAGGAGTTCGCTTAGGTCTTCCTATTGGGGGAACTGTCTTTGCGGAAGTGGCTATCTTTTCCGTGGTTGGTTTAATTATGGCTAAGTTCTCTTCTTTGATAATAGCTAGTCACCAGTCAGCTATGAATTTTTCAACTCTCATGTACGCCTTTCCTATGAGTATTTCATCGGCTATGGCTATTGTTGTTTCCTATGAAGTGGGAGCCAAGAGATTTGATGATGCGAAAACCTATATTAGTTTAGGAAGATGGACTGCCCTCATTTTTGCGGCCTTCACCTTATCTTTCCTTTACATTTTTAGGGGAAATGTAGCTAGTCTTTATGGTAACGACCCAGAATTTATCGATTTGACAGCGCGTTTTTTGACTTATAGTCTTTTCTTCCAGTTGGCAGATACCTTTGCGGCACCGCTTCAGGGAATTTTACGGGGGTATAAGGATACCGTTATTCCTTTTTACCTTGGTTTGGTTGGTTACTGGGGGGTGACACTCCCAGTAGCTATGGTATTCGACTCTCTAACAGATTTTGGAGCCTATTCTTACTGGATTGGTTTGATTATTAGTCTAATCGTGAGTGGGGTTCTCTACCGTTGGCGTCTAACTATGATTATGAAGAGATTTGAATCCAGAAAAGCTTGATTTTTAGAATTCCTGCAAGCAAAAATATCCTTCCTTATCTGCATTATTTTTGCTATAGTTAAATTAGTAGTAGGCAAATGAGAATTTCAAAAATATAGAAACAATTGATATTCCACGCTACTTTACTGGTATCAGATATAAAGAAAAAGAAGTTGCTTATTTTTAGCAACCTCTTTTCTTGACATATATTTTACATAAGTTATATTACGTAAAATCATAAACTATCCAAGGCATTTTTTTGTTCATCATTGACGATATGGGTATAGAGGTCAGTGACTTGTGTGCTGGCATGTCCTAGCTGGTGACTGACCAAAACTTGCGATTTAGTGGCATCATAGAGCCTAGTTGCTAGGGTATGTCGTAGTTTATGAGGTGTTACACGGACTTTGAAGTCCTCAGAATACTTAGCAACCATTTTTTCAACGCTGGAAGCATCGATACGATTTGGAACACCTCTATACAAGGTTAGAAAGAGGGCTGTATCTGTTTTTTCCGTCTTATAGCGTTGATTTCGAATGGCTAGATAATTTTCTAAATAAGGTTTTGCAAAGGCAGCGACATTGACAGAGTCACGTTTCCCCCCTTTTCGAGTGACATCGATAACCATCATTTTTAGATTGAGATCTCTTAGATCCAGATTAACAGCTTCAGATAAGCGGACACCAGACGCCAAGAGAAGGGCAATAATGGCCAAATCACGTTCTTTATTTTTGTTGAATGATGAGAGAGCGCGATTTGAAAGTTGTTGTGGATACTCTTGGTCAATATAAGTTAGAAAACCTTCTGTTTCATCACCTAAAAAGAGTTTTTGCTTGATGTTTTCAGCTCTGGCAGCAAGTGTTTCTTTCTTTTTTTTTGTTGAAACTTTCTTCATTACATTACGATAGAAATAAGGTTCCCCCTGATCGTTTTCAACCTCCTCGGTCAGATACTTGTAAAGACTAGAAAGTGCTGATAAGGTCCGATTTATAGTTGTCTGTGAGACTCCTTGCTTGGTTGTATTAGCATTCAGCAAAGGACGTTCACGTAGGTAAAGGATAAAGGATTCCATGTCTTTCTTAGACATATTTTCCAAGACATATAAAGAAATATCAGATATTTTATCGGCGTTTGAGATACCAGACTCTAAAACCCAGCTGAAAAATCGATCATATTCCTTGAGGTATTCGTACAAGGTTGTAAAACTATAGGGGACAGCAAGCTTAGATTGGTAGTATTCAAGAACGTACCAGGGCATGATTTGTTTTAGTTTGTCGATTCGTTCCAGTAAAATCTCACGTTTCATGTATTTTCTCCATAAATAAGTCTACTAGTAGTATAGCATAGACTTGTTTGTTTTTCAAGAAAATTATAGTTTTTCGGAAAGATGTCATGGAGTTTTTTAAAAGTGATAAAAAAGACTTAAATCTGTGTAATACGTATCTAAATATTTGGAGTTTCATTGTGAATCACTATCTAGTGCTTTTTCTAGTTTCCAAATACTAAACCAGAATGAAATAGTCAACAGAATAAGGAAAATAAAAAAGAGATTATCAGTAACGATACTTCTGTTCATTCTACATAACTGAAGAGCTATATAAGGAGCTATGAGATACAAAATAGATTGTATAATTGCTATTGTTGTCTTTTTCATGATTTTAATCTTACTGTACAGATTTGATACAGTAAACTCCTTTCTAGCTTTATGCTTTATCATTTCTAACTTGGTTATAGTCTTATTTTTACCAAAGTTCAATTATTTGTATGTGAAATATCTTATCTGTAAAAAATAACCGATCTCATTGCTGAGAATCGGTTTTCTAATATATTTAATTAAGAAGTTTATTTTTTACATAACATAAATTATGTAAAAATCTCCTACAACAACAAATCTTTGACTTTCCCAATTTCACTTTTTGGAATAACTAGGTGAATCATATCACCGAGATACATTCTGGTTGAGCCGTTAACTGTTTGGCTCTTGCCATTATGGACTTGAGTGGTGATGAGTACGTTATGTGGCAAGTTGAGTTCGTGTACTTGTTTTCCTGCTATTTTATCTGAAACAGGGATTTCAATGAGAGTGACTTCTCCTTCATCTGTCGCTTCTTCTGGCAGCATTTTTTCCAACATAGCCTCATAGACTGGTGCACCCTTGAGTAGATCCATGATGATGTAGGCGACCAAGGTTACTAATCCAAGTGGCATGAGGTTGCGAATATCTCCTACCATCTCAGTTACGAGTATCATAGCAGTTAAGGGAGCCTTAGATATTGCTCCAAAATAGCCACTCATTCCTAGAATGACGAATATAGGGAATTGCTCTTGACTGACAAGTCCAAGATTGACACAAATAACACCAACTAGAGCACCAAGTAGGGAACCAAGCGCCAAAATTGGTAGAAAAATTCCTCCTGGAAGGCCACTTCCATAGCTAATCATGCTCCAAACAAAACGAATCAAAAAGTAAACTAATAGAACTTGGAAACTAAAATCTTGCTCAGTTAGGGAAAGAACCATCTGATTTCCACCACCAAGGATTTGGGGTAAGAAGATTCCGACTGGTATGATGAGAATGAAGGCAAGAATTGGATAATATGCTCTATCCAAACGGATTTTTTGACCTATCCAGTCATAAACTCTACCGACATTGAGTACAGCTTTTTCATAGAGAAAACCAGATAGTCCAAGAAAAACTCCCATAACCAAGTAAATCCAATACTGATCCAGGGTCATGAGTGGGATGTTGTCTGGCATGTCCAGTACGGGTGTTAGGCCAAATATGAGCAGAGAAACAAAGTTTGCTACGAGACTAGCTGCGAGAGTAGATACCCAGAAAAAGCGTGAAAAATGGTGATAAACTTCTTCTACAACAAAGAGAAGTCCTGCAATCGGTGCATTAAAGGCTGCAGCTAGACCAGCGGCAGCTCCACTAGCAATCAAGGAGCGTTCCTCTACTGGACTGGATTTGAGCCATTTGGCAATTCCTTTACCACCGACCGCTCCAAGTTGAATACTTGGCCCTTCACGCCCCAGCATAAGGCCACTTGCAATAGCAAGAATTCCTAGAATATATTTTTTCCAAAGAACTCCCCACCAGTTGAGAGTCATGAGTCCCTTTAATTCGGCTTCAACTTGAGGAATTCCTGAACCTTTGATGTCTTTTTCTGACCGAGTTAATTTCGCACTGAGCCAACAAACTATTAAATAAAATAGACCAATGATAAAAAGATTGCGCACTAGATGCGCTTGAACTTGATAAAGTCCTTGTATCAGGTGGAAGCCTTTTTCGATTAAAAACCGAAAAGATCCAACGATAATTCCAACAACGAGACCGACGATGATTCCTCGTCCAACTTGGGATAATATAGTGCTTGAGGCAAAGGCAAATTCTTTCTTGGAACTGAGTGTTTCTGACTGTTCCTCCATAATCATTCCTTCTAACTTAACTTTCTTTTTCTCCTAAAACCAGTGATTTAACGGGTTCAAAGCTGGTTCGGTGAATTGGGGTAACTCCTAGTTTTGTGAGGCCTTCCAGGTGTTTAGCTGTTCCATATCCTGCATTAGTAGAGAAATCATAGCCAGGGAACTGCTGATCGAATTCCTTCATCAATTCATCACGTGTCACCTTGGCTACTATAGAAGCCGCTGCAATCGAGAGGGAATTGGCATCTCCTTTGATGATAGATGTTTGTGAAATTGGTAAATCCAGTTTCATGGCATCTATCAAAAGGTGCTCAGGTTGCGGACGGAGCTGAGAGATTGCTTCCTTCATAGCTAGTTTGGTTGCTTCGTAGATATTGACTTGGTCGATGACCTGATTATCCATGATACCAATGCCGATTGACAAGGCTTGGTCTTGAACTGCTTGGAAAATCTCCAGATGTTTCTTTTTAGGGATTTTTTTGCTGTCGTTGAGACCTCTAATCTTACAATTTTTAGGTAAGATAACGGCTGCAGCAACTACTGGCCCAGCCAGAGGACCTCGGCCGACCTCATCAACACCAGCAATTAAGGTCAATCCTTGCTTGTAAAGTTCTTTTTCATAGGAAAGCATGGATTCCAAACGAAGCTCCTCATCCAATTCTGCCTGAATAGCTTTTTTACGCTTGATGATTTCCTTTTGAACTCCAGAGCGATTATCCTTTTCAAGCTCTAAAAAAATAGGGCTATCAAGGTCCTTGACAGTAGCAAGGAGTTCTTTGATTTCTTTAATCGTCGCCATCGAGGTCTTCCAATGTATCTAAGGTATAGTTACCGAGTTTGCCATCACGGACTTCCTTCACGAAGAGACTGTAAAAGCGGTCATAGTCGTCACGGAAACCAAGAGCACGGGTCATATCCATAATAATAACAGGCGCTTCTTCCTCAATTTTCATTTGTTTAAAGCGTTCAGCCAACTTTTCTGGATAATGTTCTTTAAAATAATTGAGACCAAAAATAGTTACCTCATCCATAGGAAGCAACTGGTCTTTAATAGCTCCAGTCAAGGCCAACTTAAGCGCAACAGTTTCATCCTCAAACTTAGGCCAGAGAATCCCTGGTGTGTCTAGGATTTCAAGGTCTTTATTGGTTTTGAGCCATTGTTGCCCCTTGGTCACACCTGGTTTGTTTCCGACAATAGCAATTTTCTTACCAGCCAAACGGTTCATCAGAGTGGATTTACCAGCATTTGGAATCCCGATAATCATGGTACGCAAGGTTTCAATTTTAATCCCACGTTCTCTCTGGCGAGCAATCTTATCAGCCATGAGCTTTTTGGCCGCATCTGTTACAACTTTTACAGTCACTTGTTCTTTGGAGTTGATAGCTAGCGTCTGAATTCCTTGTGATTCAAAATACTGGCGCCATTCCTTTGTTATTGCTGGATCAGCCAAGTCTGCCTTGTTTAAAATCAAGAGTTTTGGTTTGTCACCAACAATTTTGGTCAACATAGGATTTTGACTAGATAGAGGTAAGCGTGCATCCACCAAAATCGTCACAAAATCAACAAATTTTAAATTTTCCTGCACCTGTCGACGCGCTTTAGACATGTGACCAGGAAACCATTGAATAGTAGCCATTGAGTTTTTTTCCTTTCGTAGCAAGGGTTTAGAGCCCCTATTTTATTTTACTATTGTCTAAACACCAAGCGAACACCAAAACTACCATGCAATGGAAAAACCTCTGATTTGATTCTCACTTGATTTCACAATCTTTATATCAAACTGTGGGTGGTATTTGACAATATCTTTTTTGATTTTTAATAGTAAATTTGAAACAATATTTTTAGGTGAATAACGTGGACTAAGATGTAACAAGTCTTTGAACTCATCAACACTTAATTCTACTTTATTGCTATTATCACTAGTTTCAATGAATTTTTCAATCATTCTGGAATATTTACAGGTATAACTTTTCAATTCTTCAAAATGGAAATTGTGATTTTCTACAAATTGATTTAAGGCTTTTACAGTATTTTCTTGTGAACGATTTATATTATGTGTATAGCCCATTGTTGTCTCAAAGTTAGCGTGTCCTACTCTAGTCATAATATCTTTCACTGCTATGTGCATCTCATTACTTTGAAGGTAACTAATATGCATATGCCTAAACGAATGGGGAGTAACATGTTTTACCCACTTAAAACCATAGTCACTTAAACAATTTGTCAATAATTTTCCTTCTATTCGTTTCAAAATTTGACGAAAAGTGCTTGATGTTATTGGAGAGCCGTATTCTGTTCTAAATACACTTTCAGAATGTGTAAAAGCAGGACAGGGATGTTTCTCCATATAAGCATCAAACTCTTTATTTCTCTGTATTGTCCTTTTAATAGCTTCGCTTGCAGCTTCAGGCAAAGCTACTTCTCTAATTGAATTGAGTGTTTTAGTTGTATCAAAATGAAATTGTTCAACTTTTAAACAATGATATTGAAGTGCCTTATCAATATGCAAGATTCCTTTTTCAAAATCAATATCTGATGGTAAAAATGCTGCTTCACTAATTCGAATACCTGTAAGCAACAATACTATAGCAAGATCATAATAGTTTGCATTTCTGCATTGGCGTAACACATCAAAAAATGCATGTAATTCATGGATTTCTAGAAATTTAGAATCATGTCTTTCTTTTGCTTTACGCCTTTTCTCTAGTGAAATATCTAGTTTTACCGCAGTCATTGGAGAAAACTTAATGACATTATATAACACACCATGATTAAAAATCTTATTACAAGTACTTTTTATATGAGTCATTGTTGAAGGCGATGCATCATATATTTCTAAATATTTATTGAGACTATTTTTCATCAGAAGTGGAGTAATCCTGTCTAACAAAAAATCATCTCCTATAATTTTCCCAAGTCGCTTCATAACCAGTAGTTCTCTCTGAATTGTTTGTGGTTTAACAGAGACACACCAAGTCTGAAACCAATTTTCTTTTAACTCTCCAAATGTTGTAATTAGTTCAGGGCTAAACTTACTTTCAAATGAAGTAGTTAGTCTATCTATTTTATCAAGAACCTCTCTTTCAGCTTGTTTCCTCGCCCTACTAGTATTCTTAGTATAACTTACAGTTACTGATTTCCACTTTCCTGTTAGTGGATCTTTATACTTTTCAACCACTTGATATAAGGGTTGCCCTTTTGAATTTGTTTTAGTTACATAATACATAATTTAATTCCTCTTAACTCTTAAAAAGAAATAAATCATTGTTGTATAGAATAAATAACTACCCTATATTATACCATGACTTCCTTATTTTGTCCGCTTTTGCTTCCATCTTAAGAAACTTTCAAATCCTTCTAGATTAATGAAAACAAGTTTATGGGTTGGATTAATTACATACATGGAAAATGTTCTGTTTTCTCGCATTTCTTTAATCCATCTGTTCAATGTATATTGATTTAAACCATCCCATCTTTTTAGAATTCCTTTCTTATCGGCCCATTCTGCAATGGAATTTTCGACAGATATATATTTTATATTCATGTCATCATCCTTCCTAAAAAATATTTTCACCTCCATGGCATGACTGATGAAGTCATCATAAGAATTTCACTTGCTGCTCTTTTACGGTGGCAGCCTGAACGGTCAGAAGTATCATTGTATATCATTTGTATCATGGCATATAAAGTATCGCTCTATTTTATTGATGGTTTTAATATCGCTCTTATCATGGCGAGCCATTCAAAACTGCTCCACAAATGAGGAAAGTACCATTTTGGACTATTCAATTGTCAATGTGCTTTCTTAACCTACTACTTTTTGGAGTAATGGTCTTCTTTATTATCCACTCGACCTACAAGGTAGTCTAGACTCACCTTATAAAAATCTGCAAGTTTGATAAGGTCATTTATAGAGATTAGCCTGCTACCAGCTTCCATTTTAGAATAAGATGATCTTGTACAATTCAAAACGATTTTCGCAATATATTCTTGTGTCAAATCATCATCTTCACGTAAATCCCTAATCCTTTTCAACATTTGTTGTCTCCTAAAACAAGTATAATATAGTTATTTTCTTATTTTTAAATATGTGACAAATTGGCACATGAAACTATTCTATATATACTTTTTAGGAAACTGTTTACTCTAAATGTATCTCATTTTTCTCAATAGATTTCATATTTTGTTTTTTCTTATATTTCTTTATTGTTTTATTAAACATTTCAAATAAATTTATTGCTTCTCTATGTTGTTCCTTCAGTTTTTCAATTCTTCCTTTATAGAAATATAAATCCTTCTCTATTATATCTACTGAACTTTTACCTTGAATACTATTTTCTAAATTGCTAGAACTATTTGTCGTATCATTCAACAATACTTCTTCTAAATTAGTTAAATCATCAATTTTATTTTGGACTTGTTCAATCATATTCTCTAGAAATGATATTTGGGCAATGAAATCATTTGTTATATCTTCAAAATTATTCGGACTATTTTCCGCAGATATAAGAAAATCTAATTGTTCTATTTTTTCTTTAATTTTGCTAAGAGGAATTCTTCTATATATATACTGCGGTTCATACTGAAGATTAAATTGCCTAATCAAAGTTTTACCTTTCATAAAGCGATTTTTTTCTGCTGAATCTTTATGGTATACATAGTAAGAACTAGTTTCTCTGAGAAATACTTTAACTTTTTCTTCTTCCATATTTATTTGAATATTTGGTACAAAAATAAGTCCTTCTTGTCGGATGCCAAACTGTACCTTAATGTACATTCCATCGTCTACTACTTCTTCTATTTGATTAAGATTCAACTCTACCTCAAACTCATGAACTGCATCCCTATTTCTCTTGAAATCTTGATAGGATTTCCATACCACCTCTTCTGTCGGCAACTCTTGTTCTTTAATTAGCTTTTCTTCATTGTAAAGTTCAACTAAATTTTTATTATCTAAGACAACAGTTTCATTTTTGTTATTAAAATAGTCTTGAAAATAACTAACACTATACCGATTCGTTTTTACCAATTCCTGCTCTGAAATCTTAATCTCATCAAATTCAAATTGAACATGTTTTTCTTTAGGAATTATTTTTAATCCAAAAAATTCTGCTCGTTGAATCAATTCATTCATATTCTTCATTTTCGGAAGTAAAAATTCTAAGATGTTTATGATTTCCCTTTGAACAAACTTTTTCTTAAAATATGTTTCATTATAAGGTTGTTTTCTATTCAATTTATTATCACGCACCACCTGTTTCATAGTTGAATCCGTCATAAAAAAGGTGGCATGCTTGTGTCTAAAATCAATTTTTAAATTTAAAGCTCTAGCTTTTTTCTTAAGATCTTCAAAATTTTTCGAGTTCTCGATTAGAAAATATACCCGTTGTTTTATTTCATATCTGTAATTTGTTTTGCGATAAACTTCATACTGACGATGCGAATAACGATTTTCTATAATTTTTGCCCCTGCAATTTTTGAAAGACGATCAGAAACCATTCGTAGATTACGTTCTGACTTATAATCCCATAGAAACTTTTTATCAGAATTCTGATCAATTGAATTTAGGATGATATGATTGTGGATATGATCTTTATCGACATGAGTTGCTACGATAAAACGAAATCTACCTCCTGTCAACTCTTTAACTGTCTCATAACCAATCTGATTGATTTGTTCGGGAGTAAGATGGTCATCTGGAGAAAAGGATTGAATGATGTGATGAGAATGAATTTTTCGTTGATTTACTTCTTGCCTATCATGACGAAATTCGTAAAGACTATCATTACTTAAAAAATTATCATTGTACATCTTCACTAGTTCTTCATAACTAGGAAAATCTAAATAATTTCTCATTCCAAAATCTGAAACTAGTGTTAGGTTTTTTGTTTTACTTGGATTCAAAATATATTTGATTAGTTTACTACGATAATTTTTTCCATGAATCGCAAAGTGTTTAGTGATGACCATAAAATTTCCTCAATTTTTCAGATTGAATAAGAAAATCTTTCTCCACTTCTACTATTAACTCTTCTATACCTTTTCTCAACTCATTTAATTCAACTTCCGTTATTAAATTAGAATAATTTATGCTCCGAGCTATTTGATTAATATTATTTCCTATTCGTTTTAATTCAAAAACCAAATCTTGATAACTATTTGTATCAATGGTGATAAAATTCATACCAGGATTTAGTAGAGTTCGTCTAGCATATTCTGAGAATGATAAGCAGTTACTTTTTGAGATATTTTCATTCAATTTCACTAATTCTAGGTCAGATAAAAAGACTTTTTTTAAATTTGTTCTATATCGGTGCTCCACTCTACTACCTCATGTATTTGTTACGAAAATTTTCACTAAGAGGAGCTGTTTTTTCTACCTCTTTAATTAATTCCTGAATACAAGTTAACAAAATAGAAACATGTTCGTGAGTAACCTGATGATTTGTTTTAGCAATTATCAATACTTCATAAACATCACGGCTAATTTGTTCCAACTTTTGCTGTTTCCAAAGACTGAACCATTTTTCCGTCTGTTTTTGTCCATCAGATAATAGTAAGCTTTTACGGAGAAAATCAGAAAAATTATCCTCTCCTTTCTCTCTCATTAAATCTAGTATTTGTTTTTCTTCCGTTTCTGTTAAGCGAAATTGTTTCCGAATACTACGTATATCTCTTTTCATATGATTTTTCCTCCTTCATTGATACCTGTACTGACAATGTAAGCTTACAGACACTGTCAGTACATTTTTCAAAATAGCTTCAACATTTTTGTAAGGCTTTGCGAGCTCAGATATTGTGTCCACAATATCCCAAAAATCATATCGCCTGCCATTTCAAACCTCACGGTTCAAAAAACAAACGATATGACAATGTGGTGGCTCCGCCCCCAAACCCCCAAGATAAATCTAAATTAAAAAAAGTATAACAAATACTTTTTGATAAAATTATCACAGAAAAAAGAGCCCTGTCGGACTCTTACAAATTAAAACAATGTCTCTGATATTCATACTGTCTAATACCACTACTGTCTTTGTTCATCTTGATAGAAAAAACAAAGTAATGATCACGACCGTCTAAAGATTTACTTTTGTTAAGTTTAAAATAATGTTTTTGAGACATAGCCATTGTGCGTAAAATATCATCTGTGATAAATGTTAATGGTATATCTAAAGCTGAATACTTGTAAAAATCTGACTCAAACTGTAAATAAGAATCTGAAAAATAATCTAGCTGTAATTTATCATCATATAATTCTTTACGATTCATGTAATTCCTCCCCTTCTATCTGTATATCGAGTATATCTTCCCATTTTAATCGAAGAAAACCAGTGTCTGATTTTATAGATATAAACTCTTTTCCAATCTCTTTAACAATACCTGATACTACTTTTCTTTGATTAGAAAACTTAAAAACAAAAGTTGCAGGGAATACATTCGTATAAAGTTGACGAACAAATAGAACTTTCTCTTCCAATGATAGGGAAATGGAGATATCTTCTTTATTTTTTTCTGCCCAAAGAGAACTGGAATGTTCTGATAAAAAGAAGCCCATCCACTTAGCCATGCCACGATCCTGATATACTCGGGCAGACTCAAAAGGTAAATAAGAACGATTCATCATTTTAGTCCATCTAATCCTCCAGCTGAATGACCACCAATGAGTTTGCTTCTAGCAATTGTTCTAGAAGCTTGATCTAGGGCATTACCTTTCAATAGTGAAGTGAACCCAAATTCTGTTCGAATAGCATCGATTGCGGACTGGAGCCTTTCTTCTTTTTCTATTTTCTCAATATCATCAAATAATGAAATCAATCCAAAGGATTCATCCACTAAACCAGAATAGTTAACCGCAACATTCCTGATAGCTCCTGAAGTATATTTAGTGTGAAATAACTTTAAAACGTAGTTTGTCAGTAGTGCTGTTTGATTAGTTGGTTCAATTTTCATTTGAGTATTGATAGAACGCTTTTGTTCCACTTTAGAGTAGCCTAGATGTATAGAAACTACTGTTGCTTTTTTACCAGATCTTCTCAATCTAACTGCAACTTGTTCTGCCATCTCACGAAGTATGATCTCAATATCTCTTTGTTTAATATAATCTTTTGGTAAAACTTGAGAGTTCCCTATCCCTTTTGACTTTGGCTTATAAGGTTTATGAACGTTGCTTTCGTCAATCCCATTGGCATGAAACCATAACTCTAGTCCCATAATCCCAAGCTCTTTTTTAATCAAGTCAGGATTAGCCTGAGCCAATTCTTTAATCGAAAAGATACCTAAATTATGTAATCTTTTCTCCATGCGATTTCCAATTCCCCAGAAATCTGTCATTTTAGGAATAGTCCATACTTTCTTTTCGACATCCTCATAGGACCAATTGGCTCTCATTGTCGGAGTCTTTTTAGCTTCATTATCAAGTGCCAACTTAGCTAATAAGGGATTGGCATTAGACATACCTACCGTTGAATAGATTCCTGTTTTTCTCCAAATCTTTTTTTGAATGGCCGCCGAAATAATATCTAATTTATCTTTCCTACTAATACTTTTATCAGGCACAAAATAATTTAATGAACTGGTTAAATCAATAAATCCTTCATCAATTGAGTAGGGATAGATATCGTCTGATGCCGCAAAATCTTGAAAGATTTTTTGAATATCCATATTGACAGCAATATAAGTATCCATTCTCGGAGGAACAATCACAGTTGATTTTGCCCATTCCTCTATATAACGAACATAATCTATCGTTGTCGGTAAACCTTGCTTTCTAGCATTATAATAAGAGAATTTGCGAGTCTTTACATCAAAAGGTAAATCATAGGAACGTCCAACGTTCGACTTTCCAAAGACCTTTTTAAACATAGGAGAGGAAGCAAGAATTAAACCAGCAGAATTATCTGCACGACTCATAACACAAAGCGAAGTCTTAAGTGGGTGTAATCCTCTATCTACACATTCTACACTTGCGTAAAAAGATTTCATATCAATAAAGGCAATGTCACTTTGAGGTTCGAGATTATAATCAAACCAACTCATACTTAGTCCTCTAAAGGCATAAAGTTCCCAACTATTTTCCCTATAATGCGAGGATTCTCATCATAAGGCGCAAACTTATCTGGATAGTTCCGATTGAGTGAAACTAATCTAAGCCCATTTTCTTCACGATAAACTTTCTTGATAAAGGTTTGACTGTCCCAATCTATCGCATAGATAGCCCCGTCATAGTCAAATCCTGTTTGCTTAATAAGGGCTACAGAACCATTTTTATAAGTTGGTTCCATAGAAACACCAGATACCCACGATGCAAAGTCATAATCAAATTGACGATTAAAATAAACTGTATCGTAATTACCATCATCAAAGTAAGCTGTTCCCGTACCAGCTGATAATTTTTCGTAAACTTTATAAGCAAAACGCTCAGGAATTTCTACAACCTTCGCATTCTGTTTGTTCAACAATTCTGTAGCATAATGAAGTGTTGCTTTTTGATTCTTTTTAGTTAGCTTGAGATAGGTTTCTACTATTTCAAACTCTGATTCAAAATATCGAGGGTCTACATTAAAAATCTCACTCAATTTGCTTAGATTATTTTGATTCGGTTTTGTTTTACCTGATTCCCAATTAAAGTATGAAGCTCTACTAATTCCTAAACTAGAAGCAAGTTGAGATTGAGATAAGCCTTGACTCTCTCTTTTTTCTTTTAATTTAGTAGGTGAAAACATCTCTTCTCCTTTGTAAGTTTATTAACTAACAAAAGAATACCATAGCTTCTTGAAAAAATCAAGAGTTTAATAACACCCAGGATTTAAAATAATCATAAACTACAAGAAATCATCACTGAAGAATGCTAAAACTTTTGAAAAAATATGAAGAAGAAGAAAATAGAGAGTATAAAAAAGGATCGTTATTTTTTAATTGACGATCCAATAGACTTTATTTTAAAAATCTAACTCTACAAACCATTTCGATTAGTTAAATCTTTCAATCTTTCTTCTCCAGATTTAAGCATCTCTTTCTCGACCTGACTCCACTCCCCAAACAGTAAATCCTGAAGAACTGTTGCTGCTGAAGTTGTATTTTCTCTCGAATCATATACACAACTTCTATCTCGTTGATACATTTGAATTCTTTCAAAGATAGCTAGTTCTTCTAATTGTCGTGTATTATCAACTAGATGATTAACAATGAAATCATGATGTTCTTTTGGAGTTGCACGTGCTTGATTTGGATTGATAGCGTACAGTTCTTCGTATCGGATAAGGGTACTCAGATAAGACAGTTCAGGCTTTGTCGTAATTAAGGCTAATTGTACTTCATATCCCTTATTTTTCAAGAGTTGTGTGGTTTTCTTTGGAACATCAACTGTTCGTAAAGTTCCCTCTATCAAAAGATTGTATCCTAATTGACTCAATTCTGTTACTAAAGACTCTACCATTTTCTCCGCAAACTCTTTGGTGTATTCTACACTATCTTTGCCATATTCTTGCTGCAGTTCTAAATAGTGTGGATGCTGAGAACGAAAACTATCACCATCTATAATAACAATATTTCCTTGAAATTCTTTCTGTTTAAGACGATGAATAGTTGTCTTACCAGCACCACTTTGCCCTCCAAGTAAAATCGCAATAGGTTGCTTACTGGACTTTTTTCCTCTTGTCAGTGAGCGAAGATTCCGTGCTAGAGCATGTTTGAATTCACTATCAGTATAATCTTGGATTTCCATCAGGCTACCATCCGTTTTTCAGATATCTCTAACATACGTTCAATTCCATCCAAATAGCCGCTATATCTCTCTATTTCATCAAAAGTTTCTACTAAATAGATATTCGTATGAATCAAGTCAGATAGATCATCACTCATTAAAATCCAAGGATTAGATTCATCATCAATGCTAATTCCCTGACTATCTTGATAACGATAGAGTCGTGATAATAGATTAGCACCTCTTTCCTTCACAATTTCAATTTTTAAAGTCAATTCATAATCTTCAACAGGATTAAGCATTTTGTCTTCTCCTACAATATCGACATAAGATACATTAAACTTCTGACAAATGATGTCTATTAATTCGGTAGAGACTGAACTCGTTCCATTTTCATAACGACTCAGACTATTTCGTGAAATACCAACAATCCGTGCAAATTCGGGTTGTGTTAAGTCATGTGTTTTACGTAAGGATTTTATGTTCTTTCCAATCATGGCAAACTCCTTTATTTTTATAATTCAATTATAGCATAAAAAAGCATAATGCACCAATTTTGGTGCGTTATTGACTATTTTTCCTAAACCTCTCTAAATTCTTCTCTAATTGTTCCTTATGAAGTTGATTCTTAGCTTCCTTTAATGTGTCGTCCAAAGTTTCTTCTCTATAAGTTGCTTCTGTTTTTAGTTGTTCTGATCCTTGATCTGGAGTGAAAATGATATCTAGCAGTCGGTCTATTTTTTCAAGATCTTGGACAGACATATCAGATAGTCTATGAATTAGCTTCTTAAATACATCACTATTGTCTTGGTTTTTCTTAAAAAGTTTTGTAAACATCTATAACCTCTCAAAAAAAGCAGCCTTTTAAGACTGCTTAGTGTAATTCCGAAATCGCATCATAAATGGACTGCAATTTCTTATTATCTTGATTCTTTGTGTCAATCAAAATATGTAGCTCTTCAATTTTCTTTTGACTGCTTTGAATATCGCTATTGTTATCCGCAATCAGTCTTTTAAGATGTTGCTGATAACTTGTAGTGATATCTGTCTCTTTTCCTGTTCTAACCTCTGTAACTTTGGGTTTAGAACTAGGATTTGATTCTGTCACAGGTGTTTGTTTTCGCTTTTGAAAAGCTGCTTCATAATTTACATCATTACCTCCTTGATGATTTCCAAATAAGGCCGCAATTTTATCTGGATCTTCTTGATTTTCTGATTTACTCTCTAATGGTTGATTAAAATTCCAATCTTTTGTCATTCACTCATTTCATCCTTTCTAAATTCAGAATCATCGAATTGTCTTTCTTTACCAAAGGCATGGTCAAGAGCTTCTTCAAAACTCATGTGACTAATGCTTTGACGTCTTTTGAACGTCGCAAACATCGCTGTCTCCAGTTGCTCTTTGTAAGCAGCGAGTTTTTCTGTCTCTCTTGCTACCTTGCTTTCTTGCCTAGTGACCTTTTCTTCTAAGCGTTCAATAATGGTCATATACGATCCTCCTTCATTCTAATATTAGCTAAAACATCTTGATTTTGTTATCACAATTCTAAACATTGAGAGGTTTGTCTTACTGGTTGATTCCTCAATGTCTCTTTTGCAGTCTCGATTATCAATTGTAAATCTGATTTCTTTTCTCTAAGGACATCATTCCAGTCTACTTTTTCTTTCCCAGATTCATTATCAGGGAAATCCAGGAAAACAGGAAATCCTGATTGATATAACTTATCAGAAAAATCTTTTCCTGCATCATCACAATCTACTGCCAGGGTCAATAAATCAGGATGATTATTAAAATAGCTGGTGGTATCACGAATTGTATTAATCAAAGGCAATAACTTTGAAGGTGTTACTGTATCTAAGAATTCCAACTTCTGATTTTCTTCAGCTATCAGTCGTAAAGTTTGATAAGCAACAACAGACCTTTTTAATCCCTCCATAGATACCAAGCGAACATCAGTTAGACTTTGTTGATGCAGCTCGTAATAGCTCATCAAGTCGATGAACGATTCACAAAAGACTAGCTTATTTGGTTTACCAATGTCAAAGGATATTCCAACATGTCCATGGCTTCCTTTTAGAATCGTTTTTAACCTCTCTCTTGGGATAGAATGATTCTTATAAATCCCTTGTAGGCTTGCTGCCTGCAACTTATGACGATGATCAAAGCTTTTAAACACAATAACAGGTTCAACTGTTTCATTTGTCTTCCAGCTGGTTTGTGCTATCAAACCTTGTTGTATCATCTTTTGTACGATTTCTTCTGAAATTCCTCTACATTCTGTTAAATAATATCTGGCCAGACTACAGTTAGAATCTTCTATTCTCTTTAAAGGATAATAAAATGGTCTCTCTCTTTTTTCTTGAACAGCTTCTTTTTGAAAAGGTTCTTCAGAAAGAAAGGCTAGAGCTTCTTTAAAGGAAATTCCCTTAACAAGTCGAACAAAATCAATGACATCACCTTGAATATCTCTTGAAAACCATTTAAAAGTATTGGTAGTTGAAAAAATCCGAAATGAATCGTGTTCAGGATGTTCATAGACACTGCTCGAAACTTGTTTAAAGGAGATACCTAAACGATTGGCTACATCAAGAATTGAAATTTGCTTACATTCTTCTATTTCCATGCAATATCATCATTTTGTCGTAGTATTTGGCAGTGATGGAACAGATGATGATTCTTCTAAAGTTTTAGGAGTTACCTTATCTAAATCATCTAACCCAGATTTCCAAACCTGTACTTGATTGACCAATAACTTACCAGGTAGTTTCGAATAAGACAACTTAACCGTTCTGGTTTCTGTCTGATTGGTCTTTGATTGGTTGGCATTCTTTAAATCAGATACATAGGTTACATTATAAGAGACCATGGCAATGGCTTGATTCGTAGTCTGATTGACAAAGATATCAGCTTTTTCAAAATGATAATCCAAAATATAGTCCTTATACACTTGGTTCATGGCATCGTTTTGACTTGTCAATTCTTGAGAATAAGCCGATTCAGTCATATAAGGTTGAATGCGTGTATTATTTTCTCCGAGCTTTTCTTTCGTATAGTACTGTGTTAAAAATTCTTTTACAGTATCCGATGACAAAATGCTGGCTTTATCTTCTGCTTGTTTGTCCTCTACAAGTTTAGCTGCAGCCAATTCGATTTCTTTGCGACTTTGTTTAGCAGTAGAATGTTGCCCAGCAGTATATCCCATCATGAGAATAAAGCTAGTTGCGGCTACTGCTCCAACACTAATTAAGGCTTTAGTTTTGACTTTATTTAACATCTTAGACCTTCTTTCTATAAAAACTAGGTCAAGAATACCAGATATGACTTGGAGCTTTTATCACAAGAAAAAGTCTCTGAAGAGTCCAATATAATTAAGTTAAGAAATTCAAATACGATTCTGTATTTGGGTTTCTTTTTTATGTGATAAACTAGAGTTACGGAGGTATTTGCCATGATAAAACAAATAACAGCCCACGTGAATAAGAGTATTCAGAGTATCCTTGGTCAAAAAGTTGAGTTTGTCAAACAAGATGAACAGGCCTTTACTCGTAAAAGAAGGTTATCACTAGAAACCATGATTCGTACCATTCTGGGAATGGGAGGGAAATCACTGTCAAAAGAATTACTAGATGCCAAACTGACAGTTTCAAATTCAGCCTTTATTCAAAGACGCTATCAAATAAAACCTGAGGCTTTCTATGCCCTATTTAAAAAATTTACAGCACCTATTCCATTCAACACTGATTTCCCAATATTCGCTGCAGATGGGAGTGATATCTGTATTCCTCGAAATCCCATGGATACAGAAACCTCTGTCTAAACCCAAACGGATGTTAAATCCTATAATCTCATACAAATAAATGCCCTATCCGACTTGACGAGTGGAGTGTATAGAGATGTTTCTATTCAAGACAAACATACTCAACATGAGCGCTTAGCTCTGATTCAGATGATGGAGGCTTCTCCATTTCGAGAAAGCTCTTGTTATCATGGTGAGTTAATCGCTCCAATGACTTACGAAGAAACGATGAGCAGCGACTTTTTTGAAGCTTGGTTTCAGAAGTTTCTCTTACCAACATTAAATGTACCATCAGTTATTATTATGGATAATGCAAGATTCCATAGAATGGGGAAGCTAGAACTTTTGTGTAAAGAGTTTGGGCATAAACTTTTACCTCTTCCTCCCTACTCACCTGAGTACAATCCTATTGAGAAAACATGGGCTCATATCAAAAAGCACCTCAAAAAGGTATTACCAAATTGCAATACCTTTTACGAGGCTCTTTTGTCCTGTTCTTGTTTCAATCAACTATAATATTTCAGTAACTCATCGTGCAATTAAAAACAAGGATTTTTATTTCAGACGATCCATCGTGATCACTTCATCAGCCATCTCCCAAATTGCCGGATTATGTGTTGCGATAATGATTAGCCTATTATCATCTCGAAGAGATAGCAAAATCTCCATAATCAACTGAGAGGTTGCTGGGTCTATTGAAGCTGTTGGCTCATCTGCCAGAATAAGGGGTGGATTCTTTAAGATAACTTTTGCCAAGGCAACCCGTTGCGATTCTCCGCCCGATAACTCAAAGATGCGCTTATCTAGGTTAAGATAAGCCAGGCCGACCTGTTCTAAAGCCTGCTTCTGCCTCAACCGCTGTTCCGACCGACTCAACTTTTGACCAATGAGACCTAGCTTAAGGTTTTCTTCAATACTTTGGTTTTCAATTAAGCCAAAGTTCTGGAAGAGGTAGCCCAATTCGTGACGGAAAAAATCACTCGATTTATAATTGGCCAAGTCTTTACCTCGGTAAAAAATCGTCCCATCATAAGATTCTAATTTCCCAATCATGTTCATCAAGGTTGTTTTTCCGCTACCACTTGAACCAATTAAGGCATAGACTTTTCCAGCCTCAAATGTCATTGAAAGATTCGAAAATAACTCTCGTTCTCCAAAAGATTTACTCACCTGTTTAAGTTCAATCATATTAACCTCCCTTTAAAACAAGCATGGACATCTTGTTTTCTTTCTGCATTTGGACATGTAACTGTAAAAGAGATAGACCAGTAAAGAGTAACGAGACTATGAAAGCAACTACTATCTCTACCATAAGAAATACACTCGCAACAAATCCCAGTAAAAACACACCCAGTTGAGCAAAGAGATAAGTGCGATGGATTTCTAAGAACCTTAGACCTGCAATGCGTTTGATAAAAATGGCACGTCTAAATTCTTCAAAGTAGAGCCTATTCATAGTGTTAAACAACAAGATTGAAGTTGCAATCCCAAGCACAGCTCCTGCTAGCATTACCCAACGTTCCCTCTGGATATTATCCAATAATGTGATGTAGTTGTGGTAACCTGTTTGCATTTCTGAGACCCAATTTTCAATGCCTTGTCTCTGGATAAGCTCCTGGGCATCAGACAATTGATTAAAGAGAACGTAGTTCTGTACTGCGTCTACCCAAAAGAAAATGGACTGTGGACCAGTTGATTGGGGTGTTATAACAATGATGATTGGATCTTTCAAAAACTGCTGGTAAGAAATAGGGGTCGTATTATACACAAAACGATCCTGACCTGATTCCAAATAACCTACCGTAGCAGTCATTTGCTGTCGTTCATCTCGACTAGACACGCGACTGGTTAAGTCGTCTTCAAAAACAGATTTATAATGTTCTTCCTCTGAACGGAGGTGTTCAGGCAGCAATAAGACAAACTCCCCTACATCAAGGTGATTCATCTTTTGCTCAATAGTTGTATCTACAGGAATGTTTTGACGCTCCAAGTATTGCGGTGTGACGATAAGGACATTGCCATTCGGGCTGTAATCGTGCCATTCTGTAGAGGTTGTCAAGTTTTTGGAGGAAGCCATGCCATTTTGCAAAGAACGGTCAATTAACTGGTGTCTAGATAAGAAAGCCTTTTTTTCTGAAACAGCCAGATCCATCAATTGATACCAAGTTCTGAGTTTCCTTTGAGCTTGTTCATCAAAACCAGGACTCGTTCCTTCACGGCTGAATGATAGGGTAATCAGTTGCCTTTCCTGGCTCCAAGCCTCTTGTCCAATCCGATGCTGTTGCCAGGCTTGGGAATACTTTAAGCTACTCCCTATTCCCAGCGTTACAATAATAATCGCTAATAGTTGACCGATTAAAATCAAACTAATGATTCCTCTGACAGGCACTTGCCCTTTTATAATCTGCATCAAGTGTATCTTTTTTATTCCAACTGCGAAGAGTTGAGCGAAAAACAGGGAGACCGACAACAAGATGAGATTATAACTGAGCAAGCCTTCTCCTATGGTCATTAGGGATTGCGTTGGAAGCGACAGAATTTTTTGCATAAGAATGGCGAGCACGCCAGCTAAACTGAAACCAACAGCTATCCCTTTCAAATCCTCACCAACTGGTCTAAGGAAAATGGACCACCGTTTCTCTCCTGAAATGAGGCGAATGCCCGACGAACGTAATTGGCTAATTTGACTAATTAAAGTCAGTGCTCCAAAGGTTAAGATGAAAATCAATAAACCGATTAATTGAAATCCGTTACTAAAGATAGCCATTAACGTAGATAGTTTAGATGGAATTATCAGGTGCATGTTAGTCAAGCCAAGTTGACTTAGCTCCTCTCTTAGCAAGTGAATATCTAGGTTTCCATCGAATACAAAATAGTTTGTTTCAACACTACTACTTTGAGCATCTTCTAGATTTTTTTCCTGTAGCCCATCAGGCAACTTTCCGTTCCCAAAGGTCGTATAAGAAAACACTGGAGTACCTTCTGAGTTAAGATCCTGGTGTTGAATCGCAATAAAGCTATCCGTTTCTTCTGCTAGTTTTTCCAAGCGTGTAGCAACATGCTGAAAAGTTGTTTCAGGGGAAGAATCACGTACAACAACGTTGGGGTAATAATGGGAGACATATGTATCAGTCCAAATGGTAAATACCCAAACAAAGAACAAACTAGCAAGCAGGTTGGATATGAGTATAAATAATTTTTTCATAGTGCATTCCTTATTCTAAAATAGAGGGCAGAAATACCCCTGCCCTCTATAAACTAACAAGCTTACTAAACTATTGATAAAAGAATCTTCTTCAATTATTCTTGCAATCCCGCATCAAATGTAACTTGCTCCCCAAAATTTGTATTAACAAACGCATAGGCCGCACTATGTGCTCCTGCATAAGCTGTTTTTTGATTGTCACGTCCATTACTTCCAACATAGGCCCAGTGATCCTCTGAACCATGATAATAATTCGAAAATGCTCCCCAATTATTTGGATCATGATAGCCTCCATAGGTCCACTCGCCACCATGGAGAGAAACTGCCAAAACAGGAAGAGCCAAACTACATGCCAAAACGGCAAGGGATGATGCAACTACTTTTCTAAATTTTAACATATTATTACTCCTCTGAATGAAATATTATGAAAATGAGCGAAATGCAACTACATATTTTAATTAGAAATCTCAGTCTGAATTATAGTATCCTATTTTTTCCTCCTTTCTAACTGCACGTTCCTTTCTACAGGCAGAGACCTAATTTTATAAACCAATCTTAAATACTTTAGATTTTGTAACTCATAATTTTCAACAGTTGGTTAGCTATGAAAGCATTTTATCAAACATCTCCATTCTTATATCTATCTGGTATTGTTACAAGCTCTCATAAGAATACCTTTCTCTAAATAGTTGAATTTTAAAGTAATACGAAATCAATCTGCCTTCCCAACATCAAGACCATTGGAATTCTTTTGTAATTGCACTCGAATCTCCAATCGTTTATTCATCTGAACAAACTGTTGGTAAGAAATTGTGTTACTAAACGTAAAAACACCTAGTAATACTAATATAGCTAATTTTTGAATTCCACGATTTTTCTTTATTCGTGAAACCCCTTTCTGTTTCCTTGTTTTTATTTTAACATATGTATATTATTCAGTCAAGTATTTTTATTATATTTTGAACTTTTTTTATTATTTCTATTTGTAATTTTATCGAGCAAATATTTGCCGTCTTTAACTAAATGATATATAATTGACAAATATAAATTAGGAAGGTTTTTTGTTTTTATGACTACATTAGCTGAAAAATTCAGATTGAAAAGAAAAGAGTTGAGACTCTCCCAACAAACTCTTGCAGAAGGAATTTGTGAACAAGAATATGAGGTAAACTACTTTCATTTAATGGAGTTATATCAGACAAAAAATTTTGAGCATCAAGAGTTTTTATTTGGCTACATCAGAGTTCGTTACAACTACGCTCACTACCTAGTATCAAAGGAAAAATATAACGAAGCCATCCAAGAAGCTCTTGAGACGATTGAACTCTGTAAACAAAGACAGACAAGCTACCAACTGGCTCCCCTACTTATTCTTGTAGGAAATGCTGGAGCCAAATTTCTAGATAAAGAACAAGTCAAAAATTATTATATAGAAGCAAGAGAGTTATGTAAGATTTATAACAATCCTTTAATGTTGATGAAGATAGAAAACTATTTGAAGGAATTAGATATTGTTTAGTTAATCTTGACATTATAGTTTTTCTGAAACGTTAAATAACCTGTAAGGCTGATAGTGAGATTAATACTATCAGTCACATAAATAAAAAACCTTATCCGAATTTAGATTCAGATAAAGTCTTTTAACTACCTAAAAAGTTCACATTTTTTCCTTATTCATTGAGTTAATGAAGCGCCAACTGAATCCTAGAACCCACATCAGATTGATGAAAAGGTACACAGCCGTAAAACTAGTTAAACCATGTTGTCTGATATCATCAAAATATAAACTAGGTTCAGTAAAGAACAAATAAATTCCATAGACCTCTACGAAAATAAGAAAACTGACAAAACCAATAAGGAAAAGTCCACTGGCAATAAGAAAGAGTCTCCATAAAAGAATGAGAATTCCTCCTACTGCTAAAAAAATTACTGGGATAAGGAGTAAATCATTCATGACTTTCTCCTCTCTAGTCAATCAATTGACGATAATGGGTGGCAAGAGAGGAATCAAATTCCTCTAGCTTTTGAACTAAGTCCAAATACTCCTCTTTTTCATGTTCTTCAAAGTCCACACCTCGATGATTCTGAAGAGCGATTTCCAATTGGCTAGTAAGTTCTCGTTTGGAAAAGCTGTAATCCCCTGTCACTTCCTCATAATGTTCCTTTAACTCCTTGTAGGCTTGATATTCTTCAGGTGTTTGAAATCCCTGTATTAAGGCCTCTTCTAACTGATAATAGGTATCTTCCATCATAATTGTTACCTCGTTTCTTTCTATCTTTATTCTACCGCGCTTTTCTTTTCTTGTCCGCTATTTATATCTATTTTTTAATCTAATTCAAAAGAAAGTTGTTCTTCTTTTTCTTTTCCTTTTTCGTGGAATTGTCTTAAGGCCTGATCAATAATATCTAAATCCGTTTCTGTTTCAATCAATGGCGCGAGTACATCGTATTCGGCCTTTTTAGTTTGATAATCCTCTTCCTTTGGAAAATTATTTTCAATTTCTACCTTAGCAGTAGTCCATTTATCCTTTAATTCATCCAATAAGTTCTGAGTTTTCACTTGGTCCTCTTTAATGTGATCAATCGTATGCTGAAGCCTTTGAATTGTCCCCAAAGGAGAATACAAATCTAAACTGACAGAATATTGATTTTCTCCTACAATCTTAACAGAGAAGGTTTCAGGAAGAGGTTGATTTATTGGAAGACTAAGCATTTTAATGTCAAATCCTCGATAGCTTGCTAGGGTTCGAAATTCTTTGCTGTCAGCTTGATTATGACGGATAAGACGGTGTAAGGATTCCCCTGCTTCAGATCGTTGATCAAAAGCTTGCTTACCTACCGTCATAGAAAATGCCTGGTCTTTCGATATTTCAGACTGTTGAATATCGCCTTCATACTTGCTTAATCGTTTCTCAAGAATGGGCATATTTTCTTCACAGTAAGAGATTGTATGACGATAGTGATCCTTGCTGCGTTGAAAGGCGCGTCTTTGATTTTCTAATAGAGTTAGATCATTCTCTATTTCCATCTTATATTTGAGATAAGGATTACCTGTTGCTAATGCCTTAAAATCCGAAGCTGTCATAGTCTGCTCATCAATGTCTTCTGCAGCACGAATCGGCTCCTTAGAAGTCATAATCTGCTTAATATAACGGAGTTTGTTCTCCTGAGTTGCCCATAGATAATTATCAAACGAACCTTTGGTAATATAGTGGTAAATATCTACTTCCTTGTTTTCATTTCCCTGTCGGATTATACGTCCATTGCGTTGTAGGCTAAGTACCCAGCGCCTTACCATATTACTACGGCAGGTTTCCAAATACTCGCCCCCGAACCGTACGTACACCTTTCAATGTATACGGCTCTCCGTTTATAAACTCAATCTAACTTGCCATGATGTAATTTCTTATGGCAATCTTTACACAGTGCTATTGTTTTCCGTTGTCTAGAAATCATCAAACGTTCCCAAAAAGTCTTTCCCTTTAAATCCTTTAGTTTTCTCACATGATGGATTTCTAGGGAACTGTCGGTCGCTTGACAATACTCACAACGGCTTGCTTTTAATCTATCAATTAAATTTGTTCGACTAAAATATTTCGCCGTATTTGGCAAATTATCATTGTCAAGGAAAGATTTCTTTTGACGTTTAAATCCTCCGTTATAGAAATAACGGGTCATTGTATCCCCTTTACGTCCAATATACTGTACCCTAAATTGACCATCCTTTTTATATTTACGGATGATGTGGGATTTAGTCGTACGATATTTAGTCGCATAAGTTTTATACATGCTATATTCCATGATGTACTTAAAGCGATGAAGGATAGAGCTGTTATTAGCGATACAATAATAGTTATAAAAACCTCTTATTTCTGCATTGTAGCGTTCTAGAATCTCTAAATCATCGCAATCTTTCATGAAATAACGGGCCGTTGGTTTCCAAACTTCGTAGCCTCTATGATAAGTCATTTTCATAGCTCCGTAAGACAGTAATCTGTCTCGAATTGTTTCAATAGAAACCTCTAGGACTAATCTACCTGTATAATTTCTGACCAATCGTCCTGCCGAATCACGCTTAGCTAAATTCGATTGGCGAATATACAGATGATATCCCAGAAACTTAGCTTTATCTCTCGCATTGGTAATCAAGGTTTTCTCCACAGAGAGTTCCAATTTGAGAACTGCCTCCAAATAGTCCTTAATATCTGCTTTAATGCGAAGAGCGTCCTCTTTACTGCCAATCACACCGCAGATAAAATCATCTGCGTATCGGGTGTAGGTTAGACGTTTAAAACTACTATCCATAGGATCACTATGAGGAATTAACACTCTTTCCTTTTCCAATTGACGAATACGCTGGATAACTTCTTGTCGTTGATTTTCCGTTGAAACATATTCTAATGCTCTTCTTGCTTTTCCCAACTCTATCTCATTCTGGCGATATTCTGGGGTACGTTTCCGGTATTTCCCTTGGCAGAAGTTCTTCACATAATCCGTCATATATTTATCAAACTTATCCAAATAGATATTGGCTAAAATGGGACTGATTATCCCTCCTTGTGGAGTTCCTGAGTAGGTTTTGTAGAATTTCCAATCTTCCACGTATCCCGCATTGAGGAATTTACGAATCAAGCGTAAGAACCGCTCATCAGTAATTCTTTCTCGGAGAATGTGAATCATCACATCATGATTGATATTATCAAAGAATGACTTGATATCTCCTTCAATAAACCATTTTGTTCCAGTGTAGGTCTTCTGAATCTGAGTAAGTGCTGTATGGCAACTTTTATTCGGACGAAAACCATGGGAAGAGGGTTCAAATTGTCCCTCGTAGATAGCTTCCAAAATCATTTTAATAACCTGTTGTAAGAGCTTATCATCAAATGATGGAATACCTAGTGGACGTAGCTTCCCATTCTTTTTAGGAATATAGGTTCGTCTTGATGGGTGTGGCTGATAGGATTCATCTTTCAGGGAATCAATCAATTGGTCAATTCTAGCTATACTCATACCATCAATCGTCAACTCGTCTACTCCAGGTGTCAAGTGTCCTGGGTTAGCGTAAATCGTTTGATAGGCAACTAAGTACATTTCTTTGTTATAAAGCAAACGATACAGTCGCTCAAATTGATAGTTTTTATCTTTACTGTGTTTTGTTAGATTGTTTAACACATTTTGAGGATTTCTCATGGTGTCTCACACACCTTCCTTTCCATAATGTTAATGTTATAAACTGTTCCCCTTCGCCATGTACGTGCCATTAACACGCTCGGACTACTATGGGAACTCCGTTACCTTATCAAATATTCATAAACCTTATGTTTAATAGCTTTTACAAGCGTTTTGACTTAGGTAATCTCCGTTTAGCTGGTATAGTAACATAGCTTGATAATTTCATCGGATAGGACGTTCATCTGTTTTCATTTACTATGAATACGCTATGGAATCCCTTTGCTTCACTATCTTCAACAGTGATAATGAAGTTCCATAGTATGAGGATTTTAGTTATCTTACCTCACAGTCCCGACACAGACCGTTTAGACTATCCTTCAATCAGTTTAGATTTTATCCTTATAATTATCTCAGTAACATCTGTTACATTATCATCTCCTCATTCAGTCGTGATGTGATAACTCATCAACTTATGAGTTTCCCAACGTGCTTTGTTCCCTGATGTTTGGTTTCCCTCACAGGTCAGTTGGGTGATGATAGGCATTAAGGTCACGCCTACTACTTTGCCAAGAGTAGATTTACTATACCGCCTTTACGGACGCACGCTGGATGTCACTTGGTCTCCACGGAACATCCAGGTGATGAACTGCTTTCATCTTGCTCTGAACATTTAAACCTGTTCCTCCTTTTTCAGTTGAGGCAAGGAGAATCCGCACCTCTCCTGCATTGACCTTTCGAGACAAACTATTCTTCTTTTCATCACTATTGGCATCATGTACGAAGGCAATTTCCTTACTAGGGATTCCTCTATCAACTAATAATGCCTTAATCTCAGAATAAACATCAAAGCCATTATCCTTTTTCTTAGGTGTGCCAATATCTGAAAAAATCATCTGAGTAGCCTTATTTTCCATTCCCTCACGATAAATTCTCTCAACATTATCCACTACCTGAAGCAGTTTATGATTGTCTGCTAGACTATAGCTGGAGTCCAATAAACGCATATCAATTGCTAGTTTCCGTGCCTCACCTGTTATCTTTAACATGTTATCCTGACTCGGATCAACTGTTCCACATTTGACCATATCTGACCTCATAACTAATTCTTCTAAATAGAGTTTCTGGTTTTCAGTTAACTCACTCTCAATAGGGATAATATGGGCTTCTGGTACAGGTAAATCCAACATATCTTGTGTTTGAATGTCGGCTGTTTCTTTATAGATTTTCATCAACTCAGGTAGATTGACAAACTTTTTAAATCGTTTCTTAGGTTGGTACTTATCCCCTGTAGGAGCTAATTCCATAGAGTTTTGAATTTCTCCAAAAGCACCTACCCAAGAGTCAAAATAATCAACTTGATAGCGTTTTAAGATATCTGGTTGAATATAGTTCATCATAGTATATAACTCACTAATAGAATTGGAAACAGGTGTTCCTGTCGCAAAGACAATATTTTTACAATCATGTTCTTCCTGAATCTGTCGAACCTTCATTTCCATATCCACGTTCTTCTTAGAGGTTGTATTGGTAATCCCTGCTACATTCCCAAGTCCAGTAATTGGACGAATATTTTTAAAGTGATGTGCTTCATCCACAAAGAGAAAATCAATTCCTAAGTTTTCAAAATCAATAAAACTATCACGATTAAAGCGTTGCAGTTCTTCCAATTGTCTCTCAAGACCACTTATTGATTGTTCTGCTTCTTTAACGGTATACTTATTTTCAGAATGTGTTTTAATCTCTCGTAGTTCATTGAGTTTATCCTCGATATAATTCATCTGTCTTTCCTTACTGACAGGGATTTTTTCAAATTGAGAATCCCCAATGACAATGGCATCGTAATCTCCTGTAATAATACGTGACACAAATTGTTTTCTTCTCGCCTTCACAAAATCTTTCTTAGTGGTCACAAAGACCTTTTTAGTAGGGAAAAATTTCATGATTTCTTGGCCAAATTGAGCAGATAAACTAGAAGGTACTACATACAAGGGCTTATGAACCATCCCCAACTCCTTTAATTTAAACCCAGCACCAAGCATGGTCAAGGTCTTTCCTGAACCTACCTCATGAGCTAATAAGGCTCTTTTTTCTTCTACGATTCTTTGAATGGCATTCTCTTGGTGAGGACGAAGACTAATGTTTTGAGCCAAGCCATCAATAACTAAATGGCTACCGTCATACTCTCGACTAACCGTTCGATTATAAAGACGATTATAGCTTTCTTCAATAACTTGTTGGACTTCTGGATACCGTGAGACAAAGTCTTGAAAGAGTTCTTGTAAATGCTGCTCTTTTGCTCTTAAAACAGAGGTTTTTTCCAAATCTGTGATGGTCTTTTTCTTTTCTCCTTCCGTAACAGTCATGGTAATCGTCGGTTGGTTCGAATTAAGTAAATTCTCAAAAATCTTTCTTCCTGTATCATAACGTGAGCCACTGACTCCAAGACTACTATCTTTGGCACTTGGATAGCGATAAGCAAATGATGTCCTTAAATGAACCTGCCCATCAACAGGATTCACTTCAATGACCTGTGCAACCTCTGACGAAGACAATTCAAATTCACGATTGGTAAAACATTCAAAGGCAAATTTACCATAAACGGATTGAGGAATCCAACGTGAACCGATTTTAAACTCAATATCTGCCAGATGAATCCGTGGAGGGCGAACAGATTCTAACAAATCTAAAGCATGGGACCAGTCACATTCTTGGTTGTTTTCCTCTACTAATAGTTGAACTACTTCTATCTTGTTGAGAATATCTCCTGATAAAAACTGATTCTTAGAAAGGTATTTTCTTTCCCCTCTTAAATAGCTTTCTGGATCCATTAAAATCTGGTCTCCTAACTCATCTAAAATAGCAGCTTGGCTATGTTCAGGGTAAATTGATACCATATAATCTAAATCAACCCCTCTACCATCCGATAAACTAGAGTTTAAGGCATCTAAAGCCGTTGAAACTCTTGTAATCACTCTCTCTGGCCTAACCAATGCTTTCTCAAAAGCTAAAGATTTTTTATATTTTACTTTTTGATCTTTTGAATCAATGTATTCATCTTCTAAACTTGCTAGTAAAGAATACTTATCGTCACTATCAAATAAGTTCCGATTGACTGAAGCATTCAAGTATCCAAATTGACTTACAAAACGGTCATAGTCACGATTGAGTTTACTAAGTAATACTTGGAAATCTGTCCGACTATAGTCTTGATGGCGTTGAATTTCAATTAAGGATTGATAGGTCTCTCTTAAATCAACCATTCCCTTAATCCGACTAATATCCTTATCCGATAAGGGGCTTTCATAAAAGACAGTTTTTTTGAACAGTCCCTTATATTTCCCTCTTTTACTCGCTTCTTCTGACCTGTATACATCTAGTGCTTCCTCATCTGTCAAATGAAGTTGCACGAATCGATCTATTTTATGTTCAGATAAAGAACTGTCCCAGGATCTAAAATCTCCCTTCTCGTCTACATAATAACTAATTTCGTCTACTTTTGAACTTTTCCGAATGCCATGCGTATCTCGGTAATAAATTTGATTTCCCTCATATCCAAAAGAATAGAGCGCTAAGTTCTCACGAATACGACTTGGGATAGAATGATCCACTTTTTCTTGGATAAAAATAGGTTCTTTCAAAGAATTGTCAATTGGTTTAGGTGCCTCCACATTCTCTAATGCTTCCATAATGTCAGTAGCTAATGTTTCTGATTCCCCCTTAACATTGAGAGTTCCTCCATTAAAATTGCGTACCTCATATTCACCCAAAACTTGTGTATTGTATTTCCCATCAAAATAAGGATTGATCCAGACACGCTTATCCTCCTCAAAGGGAATAGAGCCACTAAAGACAAGTTCCTCCTCATTAAGATTCTTTGCTTGATCCTTTTGAAAGAAGAGGAGATCTGTGGTCACTCGAGTACCTGCAATCTTTTTAAAAGCCGTATCCGGCAAACGAACTCCCCCTAAAAAATGAGTGTTGGATTTAATCTCTTGTAAAACATTATCTGTCCGCTTATCCATTGTGCCAATAGATGAGATAATCGAAACTTGTCCTCCATCTCTTACTAAATCAAGTGAGTGTTTGACAAAGTAATCATGAATCATATAAGGTTTATCATAGTTTTTATCGGCAATGCGAAAATTTCCAAATGGAACATTCGTTAAGATTAAATCAAAACTATTATTTTGATAGGGAACTTCTTCAAATCCTCGCACTTCAATATGGGTATTGGGGTGGAGTTGTTTTGCGATTGCACCAGTCACACTGTCTAATTCAACTCCATAGAGTTCTGATTTCTCTCGTATACTTCTAGGCATTGCCGCAAAGAAGTTCCCAGTCCCCATAGAAGGATCTAATATCCTTCCTCCCTCAAAACCATCATCCAGTAATTTTTGCCAAATCTGGCGAATAATCATTGGGTCTGTATAATAGGCTGTGAGAGAACTTTGTTTCATGGTCGAGTATTCTGATTTGCTTACTAAGCTCTTGAGAGTTAAACGTTCTGTTTCATACTTTGGATTGAGTTCATCAAAAAATTCATTGGCAAGACCACCCCATCCAACATACTTGGCTAGTAATTCTTGTTCTTCTGGATTCGCTTGTCGTCCCTCTTTTTCTAATCTTTTAACAAGTTCAATAGCGGCGATATTCGTTTCAATCTTTTCTCGATTTGTCTTAGGATAAAAGTCCTCTAAATCATTTGGAAAAACAAAATCTTGAACAGGGACATCCGTCTCTTCTATGCCTACAATAAGCGTTTCTGTTTCCTTTTCATTTTCATTTTCTTCTTCCAGGTAGGAAAACAAATCTATTTCCTGATTTTCACTTGATGAATCAATCTCAATCTCTGAATCTTCTTTTTCAAGTTCTACGAGAGACAATACTTGTTCAATCTCTTTCAAACTGTTCAAGTATAAGATAGGATTTTCTTCAAATAACTGGTTGGAATCATTGAATAGCTCTAGGCGAACTAAGTCATTTAACTGTGCATTTTCAATCGAAACCAACTGAAATACTTGTCCTTTATAACTTACTTGTGAACTGATTGGATATTCCCTCAAAGCTTCTTCTACAATTTTATCTACTTTAGATAGGGAATGAACTTCCACATTTTCTTCTACCTGGTCAATATTATCTAAAGGTAAGACCGCTTCCGTTACTTGCTTAGACTTTTCTCTTATAGCCTTTACTTCATCAAAATGAGTAATAATCTTCAGTTTTTGTGTCAGTGGGAGTTGTGTGTAGTTTTCTTCATGATGGACAAGATCCGTAACGGTATCTAAAGTAGCCATCAATTCTGAACCCAAATAGGCTAGAACATCTTCTTCTTTTTCTTCAAAATGAATCTCAAGAACCTCTTTTTTTAGTTCTTTGGAATCAACCATTAGAAGAAACTCCTCTATATCTCTACTAATGCGGTCAGATAGATTATTCGCAACCCGATAGACATTGACTAAATTGACATCCTGTTTCTGATGAAATACAAGCTCACTTAGTTGTTTTAGTTTTTCTTTTTCAGATTGGATGTAAAATCGAGTGGAAAGATTATAGGTTGCGACTTCTAGCACCAAGTTTTTCTCAAAATTACTTAATTGAGATAATTTACTTAGACCTGCTTGTCCAAAATTTCTTGTGTAACTTTCTAGATCTTGGTCATTATTTTCAGAACTGGCCTCTAGAAAAGAAACAATGTCTTGATGAAACGAATAGACATGAGGTATCTCTTCTATCTTGCCCTCTTCAGTCAAAAAACTCTCTACCAAATCCTGCCATTTATCATCAAAATGTTGCGCTTGATAACGAAGAAATAGGTCCATTTTCTCCCTATCTTTTGGAATTGTTCCACGAAACATAGCCAATAATTGCATTACTTCCATACTCGCTCCTTTCATCTATACGAAAATAGGAGAATCACATGATTCCCCTACAACTCTATCTCCATTTCAACCTCTTGAGGACTGGTTTCTAAATCACTAGACAAAAGAGAAACGGCATCCGTTCTCATGTAGTAAGTATATAAGTCTTCTAGGTCTTGTTGGTTTTCAATCCCTGTTTCAATACTAATCAGAGCCTGTATAAATTCCTTGTAGTGACTCTCCATCATATCTGAAATCTTTTGTTTCATTTCCATAAATACCGAGGACGGTTCAGTTATACTTGTTTGGTCTATGTCTTGAATATCCTTTTCTAAGGGATTGGTTCCTTCTTCTACTTCCACTAAATCTGAACGACCATCACCATCAGAATCTGCGCTAAGAGGATTGGTTCCTAGTGCTAATTCTTGAGCATCAGTTAGTCCATCTTTATCCGAATCACGTTGATAAATGGCTTCCATATACTTCCTTCTTTCCTAGTTAATCTTTTTTCACTCCAATCCTACCAAATATTCCTTGAAAGAAGTATCACAACAAAAAAGAGAACGAGCCAAAACTGCGTTCTCCTTAAAATGATAAAACATTACTATCAAAGTAAAAAAGATGACTTACAGAACCTGTAAGCCACCTAGTCAGTCGATTTATTCTGGTGTCTGCCACCGCTTGGCCCTTACGTCCAAGATTGCTATCGGATTTTGTTCTGGTGTCCGCCACCGCTTGGCCCTTATGTCCAAGATTACTATCAGATTGACCATGAGCCGACCACTCATTTATAAACATATTGTATCTTTAAATAGCTACAATTTCAAGTCAAAAATCTTTGTTAAAGAAAATCTAGTAAATTTCCCATGATTGACTAATGTATTATTCATTAGTTGGGGTATTGATAAATCACTATGATTTAATACAATTCACAGTTATTAAAACTTCTGCTCCCTCGTCTCTATTTCTAAGCTCAACTCGGCCTTTATGCAGTTTTGCAACTCTACATACAAAACTAAGTCCAATACCATAATGTTGCTCTTTAACGGATCTAGCTTTATCCATACGATAAAATAGCTTTCCAAAATTAGTTAAAACTTCCTCTGGAAATTCAGAGCCATTATTCCATATACCTATTTTCAATTCTTTCGCCTCTTGCTCTACCCTAATTTTAATTTTAGGATTCTGTTTATCTGCATACTCCAAAGCATTTGTTAAAATATTTTGTATTGCACGAATCAGAAGAGAGGGATTTATATAATAGTTTTCAGTTCCTTTTTAGATTTTTTCTTATGGCTAATATCCACCATATCCAAGACTTGATCAATTCGCTGACTGGATATCCCATTACTAGCAGCAACAATTTTCAAATGTTGATAAACAGTCCGATCATCAGGAGCACCGACACTGTCAAATGAAGCTCCTACAGTCTTTAGAGGAAATTTTAATTCCTTATAAGTTTGATCTCCAATTTTGGTAAGTCCAGATGTTGCTTTGTCTAATCCTAATAAAATACGTAAGGTTGAACTTTTACCAGCTCCATTTGGACCCAGGAAAGCAGTCACTCTACCTACTTTTGCTTCAAAAGAAATATCTTTTAAAATTTGAGTTTGGCCATACGACTTACATAAATTTTTAATGGTAATACTTTGTTCCATGATGTTCTCCTATTCTATTTAATATTTCTAAAAGTAACTATATCTTACACATTCTTTTTCGGATTTTTTTCAGAATTTCAAAAATCAAAAAAGATTTAAAATTCTTTGCCCTCTTTCAAGTAGATTGCAAATAGAATCTTAAATCTTTAAAATTTTGTTTCATTTAATGTCTTTAATTTAGTTCCTGTAGATAACTTTGGTAACTAGTATTTCTTAATTGTAATTCCTCATGTTTACCTTTATCTACAATTCTTCCATTCTCGTCAAAAAGAGCATAAATTTTCCATCTCACAAGACTATAAATTATATGTTTTATCAAAAAATATTGGGCATTATATGAAAAACAATATAATTTTTGATACAGATTAAATTTCAGTAATTAAAACTAGTCCAACTTTATGAAATCAACTACCTCGCCTAACCACATTTTTTCACCTTCTAATATGATATTAAATTTATTCAATAAGCTAATATCCTCACAGTTGTATTCTGCAATAAACCCTAAATTTTTCACATCAAATCGTCTTGAAGTATATAAAACAGCTATAGTTTTATCACTATGAATAATTTTTCTAATAGTATAATTATTAGAAAAGTTATCAAAAAATGTTGTATCTGATATAGCTTTCTTTTCTAACATTTCTAATTTATCATTAAATTTATAAATACTGTTATCATCCGTAATAATATATATATTATTCTCGTAAACGTATGAAAAAATTATTTTTTCTTTATGAAACGAATATTCATTTATTTCATATGTTTCACAATTCAAAAGACCTATCGCCGATTTTTCTCCTTCTTTCTGGGAATCGTTAGATTCATTATTACCGTAAACTAGCAGTTTTTTATTATAATCTATCAACTCCCCACTGGATGAAGTAAAACTATTTTTAAATGTTATTCTTTTCTCTATGCTAGCGCTATCTTTATCTATAATCGTAATTCCGTTTTTTCCATCATTTTCACTATACGATTCTACAAATATCTTACCATATTTATCCACGGCACCGTTTAAATACTGATTCTCTAATGTACAGTTTTTTTTCCCCTCTGCATAAGAATAAATTATATTACTTAAATACTTATTATTCACCCTTCCAATATTAACCGTTTCAATAAGCGTATTTTCTCCAATTTTGGTAAACCAAGATGCTAAATATTTATTATCATTTCGTTCAGTTACATTTGAATATTTTTCTATTTTACCACTACTATCTAATATATAGTGTTCATTCAACCTATTAGATGTTAAAAATAATTTTCCTTTAAAGTAATTAATTGAATTAATGCTATAACCTTTATAATCATAACTTTGAAGAAGTGTTCCGTCACCTTTTAAAAACAATAACTTTGAATACGGATCCCTTGCTCTTGAAAGAGAAACTATATAGTTAGAATTTTCTATATTAACTTTTTCATCCTCATTAATCTCTTTATGAGAACAACCAACTAAAAATATCAGCGTCGCAATAAACAACGTTGATATTTTTAGCAGAGAGTTAATCTTTATAGAATACATACGTTCCATCTCCTCCAACTAACTCTGCTGGTGATACCGGATCCCAATCTCCTAAATTCATTCTATCTACTTCATATCCTTGATTTTTCCAAGCTCTCCATACTAATTGAGAACAATAAAAAGAATCTGTTGTCCCTTTATTGAAAAAATTCCAGTTATATGGTTTTTGGGAATTTGCTTGTGTAAGAGCATATGAAGCAGCATTTGTATAATCAGAGCCAGAAGCTCCCTTTACTCGTACACCGTATACTTTAGATTTGTTAGCCCAATCATTGTTATATACTCTTACTCCACCATCTGGAAACGATTCGATTGTATAATCCGAGTTATTGTGAACAATTGCAGCATGACCAGTTGCAGCAACATCTATACCAAAGGAAGAAAAACTGTAAGTAACTAAAATATCTCCATACGTTCCAAGTGATGAACTACTTCTAAAAGTTGCCACATCTAAATTATTTAAGTTAGATTCTTTCATATAATTTGATGATATATCTTTATTTTCTAATTCATTTCTTATTTTTACCATATCTACATTGTAGATGTAATCACCGTACGATTCGTTAAATATCCTTTCAGAATCTTTTTTGTAATATTCACTCAATATTTCTTTTTCATATTTTGAAGGTTCTTTTGAAAAATCTATACTTCTTAATTTATTAACATCTGAATTTAGAATCTCTTTATTAGTAGCAAACACCTCTGCAGGTATCATAACTCTCATTAATAAAACTACTACTAGACTTTTAAATAATATATTTCTTTTAAACATATCTATTGCCTCCTATTCACTTCCAAACACAACGCTATATATATGTTCTATCTCCGTTTTTATACCTTTGAGGATTCATCTGATTACTCATAAACTAAGCCCCCTTTCGTTTTAATAACAACATAACTCAGCAATGAATTTTGCTAAATGTTACCACAATTACAATTTAAGCATCTATAATTTCCTGTTCCATCTAAGTCAAATACTTGGTATATGCATACTCCCAAAGCATTTGCAATATCATTTGCTATCTTTAGAGTAGGAGTTGTCTTTCCTGTCTCTATTTTATTTATACTTATTCTTGATATTCCAATTTTTTTACCCAATCTATGTTGAGACAACCCCAATGGTTTTCTGTATTCTTCAATTCTATTTCCCAAAAAATCACCTGCATTCTTCATTTTGGTTAATTTAAGTTTACCATAGTTGTTTTTATTTGTCAATACTTTTTTATCTGACTTTAACTTTTTCATTTTTTTCATTTACACACGATATAATACCTACTACTAAATAGTATAGTAGTATTTTGTTCCATTTGTAGCTCTTTTCTAACATTTATACAGAGAACATTATTTTACGTCTTATAGAGACTGGGTAAAAAGTCTTTAAAATCAGAAAAAACATACTATCAGGTGTGTAAAAAAACTTGATAGTATGCATTTTATTGTGGGATGATTTACTTCATTTTCTTCTGAAATTGAGTTTTTGCCCAGCCTCATTCTTAACTTTATAGTATATTGAAGTTGGAACTCGACGTATTACTTTTTGAATAATAAAGATAAAAAGCAGTTCAAATATACTACAGTAAAATGAAATAAAAACCAAATAAATTGATGAGATTTTTCTAAATGTATAGTTAGGGTTGCCACGATAGTTAGTTTCAGACACAAGGAAAGAACCATCATCATATACCTTCTCTACAAAAGCCACATGACCATAGTCTGCTGTGTACCATGTGTACCTCCCACAAAAGAAACAATAGCACCTGCTTTTGGTGTGGGACCCGTTTCTCCACAGAAAAAGATGTTTAGCCTATAATGAAGATAATAGGGCTTTTCCTAGCCTGTATATAAAACTGCATGAACAAGAGTCATGAGATAACTCGAATATGCCTTGAGCATGAAAATATCTTACTAGTAGCCTCTTATTCTATTGTTCAAGAGGAAACAGTTCTAACGCCAAAACTAAAAAATTTCAATTACACTATAGCACAGGAAGTGATTTTTTGCGCTTTTTTACTGTTTTTTCAAATAAAAAAATGACTTACAGAACCTGTAAGCCACCTAGTCAGTCGGTTTATTCTGGTGTCCGCCACCGCTTGGCCCTTATGTCCAAGATTACTATCAGATTGACCATGAGCCGACCACTCATCTACACCATTATTCTAACGAATATGAGCTACAAATGCAAGAGAAAAACTTATTTTGGATTTATACACTATAGAAAACATACACTATCTTCAGATTGAACTTTTGTTCAAAATAAGCTATAATGAATTTAAGTAGAAACAGGAGGTCGAACAAATGGCTACAATCAGTTTAACACGTGATATAAAACTAACAAACGAAGATGCTCTAAAAATTCTTAATCATAAACCATCTAAAAAGCTACAAGCCGTCTTGAAATCTATTGAATCACAGGACGCTACCGCTCCAACGAAAAATAAACTCATTTCAAAGTATCTGTAAGATGACAATTCAAGTAACACCACTTAAGCAATATCTTGAAAATATTCAAGTGCTAGCTCCTGATAAAACAGAGAAACAAGTTCAGGATCTATTTAAAACTATCATTTTAGAAAATGTTGATTTCAAAGGTAATGAAGAGATGTTGACTTATCTATCTGATAAAGCCCCCAATTTTGAAAAACAACATCGTTCTCGTAATTTTATCGTTGAAGAAACTGAAACAAATAACATCATAGGATTCTTTAGTTTATCTCTCAAAGTTGTTGATATTTCTGATTTAGAGAAATCCTTAAAAAAGAAACTCGTCCTAAAAGGGAAAAGTCCCAAAAATATTGATTATCTCCCTGTGTTACTTATCGGTCAATTCGGCAAAAACACAAAGCTAAATAAACTATCAGGACAAGAGTTATTTGAAATTGTAATTCAAAAAATTGAAGAATTTCGAGCAATTGTAGGAACTCAGATGGTATTTTTAGATAGTATCAATCATCCTAAAGTCATTCAATTTTATGAACAGTTCGGATTTGTTGCTTACAGTCAATTGATTAAAGACGATCATCAAGTAACTTATCAGCCTATGGCATTAAATATGTCACTCTATAAAAAATAAGAATCATGTCACCTAAACTGATGACATGATTCTTTTATTTCACCGTATAAGCAAAACTGATGGCACTATCTGCTTGCGAAATTTTTCTAAAGGTATAGTTAGGGTTGCCACCATAGTTTGTCTCAGACACGAGGAAAGAACCATCATCATAGACCTTCTCTACAAAAGCTACATGACCATAGTCTGCTGGTGTGCCATGTGTACCTCCCACAAAAGAAACAATAGCACCTGCTCTTGGTGTAGAGCCAGTTTCTCCTCCAAGACTTGAAGCTGTCGCAACCCAGTCCTGACCATTTCCCATGGTATTAATGATTGGAATCTTCTCTCCATTGCTTCCTTTTAATTTCAAGCCTAATTGATTCATACGAGCCGCAACACCCCATGTACATTGTCCATAGGCATAGGCCATACCATCTCCACCACCAGGAACAGAATGATCATATAAGTCCCCACGAACCCCTTCAAGGGATTGCGGATCACTCTTTGCCTGTCCTCCATTTGTTTGGCTAAAGCCTTTTTCAATTTGGTAATACCATTCCGTTGCTCTGGTTTGTCTTTCCAGTAGTTTGTCACCAGAATTTCCCTCCCAATAGGTGAGAAATAGTTGGGCGAGATTGGCTGCACTGCCCGTATTTCCAAAGAAATCCTTTAACCAACTTTGATAGTAAGGACTATCCCCATGAAGCATAAAATCAAGTTGGAGGTCTAAATCATACCATTTCTTATTTTTGATATGTGCATAATTCAATAAAGCTGTATGACGTGTTGAACCATCTGCAGTATCCGTCCATTGACCTAAACCTAGACCTCTATGAAGAATATTAGGATAAGCACCACTATAAATGGCTGGCCCTCCAATCGCTAACCAGCTTTCATCATCCCATGAGGAATCGGTAGCGCCAACAGGAGGAGATAAATAATCCCCTTCAGCTCGTTTAGGATTGATAGAAGACTCTACCGACCAATTTCCTAAAATAGCCGCAATGGCTTGGGGACTTGCCCCTTGAGATTTCAAAAACTCATAAATATGTTTTGCTCGTTCAAACTCATCCCCACCAAACTGACCAATGGCAGGTAAGATAGTGGTCTGAAGTTGAATGACTTTGGGAAAATAAAATTGCGGATTGACATACACCAATTTTTCTTTCTTGTTCTTATACTTTTGATAGGAAACTTTCAAACCTGTATCATCTGGTGTCTCACCAATAATATCACCCGTTAGGACTCTTGTCCCCTCAATCGCACGGCCATTATGAATAGAATACAAGGTCAATCGACTCTCATTCTCTCCTTTTCCGTTAGTTAGAATAACATTGTCACCATCTAGAGATACAACTCCATCCATTGGTGCGACAATCGTTTGGTGAGCCTTTGCTTCTAGTAGAATGTACTCCTGAAGAGTAGGTTTTCCGTCTAAATCATAGTATCCATAACGATAAGTCATGGTTAAACTATCTTCGTTACTTTTCCCTTCAAATGGATTGTCCAATTCCTGCATGGAAGCATACACACCCTCTTCTTTTAGTTCCTTTATTTCCTCTTGATCGTCTTTCGATAGTTTATACTTAGGAGTTTCATAGAGGTCTTGCATGGATTTCAAATCATCCCCATCGTTTAAATCATGCCACAAAGTAGACAGATAATCCTTGTAAGTTTCTGAACTAAATAAGTGAACTGGTTTGTGCAACCCATAGTCATGGAATTTAAAGTTCATATACCCCATCACATCATCAACTTTTGTGTAATAGGTAATTCCTTTGTCATTTGTACGAGTATGTTCTGCGTCTTCCCAAGTTAGGTGGGCATAAGCTTTTGTTAATTCAAATTCATCTTGTTGAATCAAACTAGCAGATGAAAATCCTAAAAAGAAGCTCATCATAAGTAAAAGAAGAAAGACTATTCCTCCAACTATCCAGGTTACAGGATTTCCAGCCGCAAATGTAAAGAAGGAAAAGGCTGCTTTTAGTTTTTGATAGATATTTCGGACACTTGTAAGACCTTGTTTCTTTAATTTTCGAAACCGATTTTTAAAGGAACTTGGGTTATCTTTCGCTAGTTTCCATCCTTTTCCATCCTTAAAATGATGGTATCGCTCTTTTGTGTTGGTCAGTCTTTTCTTGGTAAAACGACCTGTTGCTTGTCCTGTTTTGACACTAGCTTTCCCAATGTTATAAGAAAGCCGACTGTAGCGTTTTCCTTTTCTGATAGTCTCTTGAAGCGTGCGATAGCCTTCTAAATCTTCATTTTCTGAAGCTAACTCTCCTCCTTCACGTCCAAGGACATAAAGGAAAGTTTTAGCTTTCCTACTCACCTTTTTGGATTTATAGGCTTGTTTAGTAGATTTTAAATTTTCTTTAGCAGCCTTTACTTCCTTCTTGGCTTTTAATTCTTCTAGATTCTTCCCGTGAAAGAAAAAATTGGATTTTGCTTTCGATTCCTGACCGTAGAGAAATTTTTGATTGGTTTTTCTTTCTTTACTACTCTCTTTTCTTTCTGATTTTGCTTCTACCTTTGCTTCTCTAAATTGCTTCTTGGCTATTTTCAATCGTTTCCTAGCATGAGGCAACCGTCTGTCTCTTAATTCTTTCCGATTCAAAAGAGATGGAGGACTATTTTGAAGGATGTTATTGTAGTCTTCATTTGCTTGTTTTACTCTCTCCTTTGAAGCTTCTCTCATCCCCTCTAGCTTTTCTTTTATCTCTTTTTTCCATGCTTTTTCATCCAGTACAGCGGAATCTTTTTTCTGTTTCCTCACCTCCTTCTTTCCTTTTTTCAAGAATTTTTTCTCATCTTTTAGGCTTCTTCTAAATGCCTTTCGGGCAAGTATGATTTCTCTTTTATCCTTCATTTACCTTCCCCTTAATTAGAAGCCATTTTATCAGGATCCGTACTCATGATATCAAACAATTGTGTACCTTGAGGAATCTTATTTTTGAAGGGAACAACAACTGAACCAGCTTTTATTAGTCCTGCCCCTTTTTCTGGATTGACTAAGTATTTTTCGAGTTCTTTTGACAAGCCTAAGAGTTGAACCAGTTCTTCTCTGTCATTTTTTGCTTGCTTGAGGAGAATCATAAATTCACTATTGGCAATAATCCGTCTACCATTTGGATCTAACAATAAGGTTTCGACATTTTGAGTTATTCCAGTCGGACTGGCTCCATATTTTCTGACACGACTCCACAATTTAAAGAAGAAGTCACTGGCATATTTATCTAATAAGAGAAGCTGCATTTCATCAAAATAAATCCAGGTCTTCTTCCCTAATTTTTGATTCCGAACGACACGATTCCATATCTGATCAAAAACAACCATAAGGGCGATTTGTTTCAGCTCATCTCCTAACTTCTTAACGTTATAAATCAAGAAATTAGATCCTGTCTGAATATTGGTCTTATGAGAAAAAATATCAAGAGAACCTTCGACATACAGTTCCATATCAAGTGCCAAATTCTGCGCTTCTTCTTCTGGCTGTTGACTCAAGACAAAGACCCATTCTTCCAAAGAGGGCTCTTTAAATGACTGATAGGTGAGTCTCGTAACTCGGTCGATAATCGATTTTTCTCTTCCATCCATTTTTCTATCCAATAACTTGCCAATAAAGGATAAAAGAAATTCTGATTTTACCTTTACAGGATCTTCATCCATATTTTCTTCAGACAAGTCAAGGACATTGAGATAGGTTTGGGAATCTGGCGCAATATCAATCATTTCTCCACCAAAAGCCCGTCCAATGACACTGTACTCTGCTTCTGGATCCACAATGATAATTTCAGTATTTTCACCAGATTCCTTGATTTTGGTCGTGATAATTTCATGCTTGGTTGCCATCCCTTTCCCAGCTCCAGATGTCCCTAAAATCAGACCAGACGGTGTATTTAATAGGCTGCGATCAATGGTAATAATATTGCTTGAGATTTGATTGATACCGTAATATTTCCCACTGCGGTCTTGTAAGTCTACTGAAGTCCATGGAGAGTTCACTGCTATATTGGACGTTAATAAACTCCGTGATACTCCCTCTAAAAAATCACAACCAAATGGCAGCAAACTATTAAAGGCTGCTTCTTGCATATATGGAAGTTTATCAATCATTAGGTCATTTGAGCCGGCCACTTGTTGAATCGTGTCTAGAGCTTGTTTAAGTTCTTCTTCATCCTGACCAAAGATCCCAATCAAGAATACTGTTTGAAATAGTTTATCTCCTGACTCTGTCATGGTTTTTAAGAGTTCCTCAGCTTCATCGATATTGCTTTCTAAAACATGGCCTACTTTTTCTAAATAGATACCTGTACGAGCAAGTTTTTGTTGTTCCCCAATCTTTTGGGATTCCATTAAGGTCTTCTTTGTTCGTAGTTTCTTCATGGCATCCGCCTTGGTCGAACTTTGGGCATGGAGGCTCACAATCAATTCCAAATCTCCTTGCATGAGGTCTCGGATAAACTGATCTCCTAATTCCATGCCGTAGTCTCTCACATAGACAATCTGCAATAAGCGGTCATTGATTTGTAGATAATTCTTGTTTTTGAAATCTAAGAGATTAGGCGCTATGAAGTGACGAGTTGTCTGACCAGATCTCGTTAAATCACGATAAGAAAAAGGAAGATGGTGTTCTCCTCTAAGCATATCTGCCAACAAGTTCACACGGTTTTCTCCAGCCAAGGATTCAAATCGTGCATCAATTTCTGAGAAACCACTCTTGAAATATTCTCCAATTTGAGACAAGGAACGATAGGCTTGTTTGGGATTAGAATCCTTTCTACCAAAGCTAATCAGTTTCACAGCTGAAAAATTATTTTCACCACTGTCTAAATTCTGATTCATCATCCGATTCAATTCTTTACGATAAGTATCATACCCATCTTCTTTTTCCTCATACAGAACACTTTGTCTGAATTTTTCTAAATTCAATCTTTTATTAAAGATAGTCAATTGGAAGTTGGTTTGGTCATCTAGGGAGTTAATCAAATCAGAATACTTCTCAATGATTGCGCCCTTATCTTCTAAACCAACGGTCTGGTAATTGACATCACCAAGTAAGTAGCTTTGTGAGAAATAATCTTCTTTTACCTGCATTAGACCATTTTGGTACAGGGCTTGATAGGCAAGGCTATTCGCTGTAGAGGGTAACACTTCCTCTTTTTTTCCTTTAACTTCTTCCTTTTTATTAGTCATTGAAGTTTTTTGTTTCTTTAATGTATTTGATTTTCTTTTCATGTTCAGGTCCTTTCTTTCCTGTAATTGTGCGTAGGGGAACCGTTAATTCAAAATGAAGACGGTATTTCAAATAATGTTCAAAATATAAATCATTGGGTTTATAGACTCCAAAAAGCATGAGGGGGATGGTAAAGGCAAACACAAAACCGTAAACAAACCAATCTCCAAATTGCCAGAAAAAGAGATTCAAGCCCAAAACAATAATTGTGACAATAAAGGCTGGTAAAACAAAGATAATTTGTCTTGTGGTGAAACCTAACCAAGCCCTGTGTTGGTATTTTGAGATGTCTTTAAAGACACGTGTATTCATGACTTTCCTTTCTAAAAAGGCTAAGAAGCAATCACTTCCTAGCCTTTATCTAATTACATACCTAATATTGAGCGAGCCGTACGTTGAGAACCAACGAGGGCAATAATCAGTAAGATAGCTTGTACCAAACTACCAAACATAATCGCAAGTGATTGCAAGACTCCTGCACCATTTGAAACAGCTATTTTCCCAGCTGATTCAAATAAAGGAACAAGAGAAACAATCAGAAAAATAAGAACCCCTTGTACCGCATAGACCATAATATTTTTTAAATAGCCAATACCAATAGACTTCCACTCATCACTTAAAAATGTTGGAATCGTAAGAGGGGCAAATGGGATCATAAGGTAGAGTTGAATAAATCGAATAGATACCAAAAGATTAACCATGGCTGCACTTACTATCCGAACTAGCCAAATGAGGAGGGCGAAAAAGCCCACAATCATCCGGCCAATAAATCCTGACCCTTTTAATCCAGAAATGGTATCATACTTTGCCCCACCGTGAGCCACAATCGAGGCCACTTGTTCAATGGCATGACTCGCAATCCCGATGATGGCTTCTACAATGACGGTAGTGTTGGTAATTACAACTGCGACCATAATATAACTAATCAACATCGGCGCCAAAGCTTCAAAGGTCATCGCTCCTCCTGAGTTAGCAATTTTCTTTGCCATCTTCGAAAATTCTAGGATGAGAACAACTGATAAAATCGCAACTCCAAGAGGCTGCATGACACTTTTAGTAATACTAGACATATAAGTCCAAACAGTTGGATTGTAGCTAGATAGAGATTTAATCAGATCTACCGTAGATTGTAAATCCACATTAAATCCTTCAAATAAATTTTCAGCTGATATTTTTTCAGATGCAAGGTAAACAAAGGGTGAGACTAAACTAAGATTCATGTCATTGTTTATCCTCCTAAATTGAAATTTGAGTTACAAAGGCTCCAGCAGCCCCTACCATAACACCACCGACAATTTCCAGAATGGCATTCCGAACACCTGGTCCACCATCTTTAATATTGGTTGCAAGATTGACAATCCCCACAACAACGAGAAAGGCACCAACTGCAATCAATCCCTTCTGTAACAAAGACATAGCTTGTGCAAACATGGCACTAGCGTCTACTCCATAAACAAAACCTTTAAAATGCGTAATCATCTATTTCCTCTTTTCTATTTTTATTTTAAACTAGATTCAAAAGTTAAATCACGAATTCTAAGGCCTTCAAGATGATTTTCTTGTCTTTGATTCAAAGGATTGATTTGATAGTTCCACCACCGTTCATCGGTTTCTTGATTGGCTAGGTATTTCCAGTTTGGATGCTTAGTTGAATTGTACTTTTTGCTTTTAAAGACAGGCATATTAGCAATTCGAACCAAGCATTCATGCCGTTTCATATTTCCGACTTCGTCAGGTGTCATTAAATCACGAGCAATCTTTTGATGAGAAAGGGATCCTGAACCTGTCTGGCCAAAGGAACGACTAGTATTTCGAACATCAATGGTTTGTTTACCGAGTAAGCCACTCATAAATTTAAAGGTATCTTCATCATTACCACCTAAGTAGACTAAGCTGTCACAGTTCCCAAGAATGGTTTTCCAAGCTTCTTTTTCTTTATAGAGCCCTTGAAGTTGGGCAATATTTTGTAGAATAGGAACGAGACTCATATTTCGAGAACGGACTGTTGAGGTTTGTTCAGCAAAATCTGGGATTTCTCCGATATTTGCGAACTCATCTAAGTAAACTCTCACATGAAGAGGCAATTGACCCTTAAAATCAATATCTGCTTGTCTTGTTAGAGTTTGAAATACGGTTGAAAAAAAGAGGGCTGAAAGAAAGCGAAAGGTACTATCGTTATCTGGGATAACTAAGTAAACCATTGATTTTTCCTGGCCCCATGCCTTCATATCAAGGGTATCTCTTTTGGTCAAATCCATGACACTTTGAATATTGAAGAGGGCAAATTTAGCAGTGGTTACAGCTATAACAGAATCCAGAGTCTTATCCTTATAATTTTGAAAATCTGCCCAATTTCGCATGGTAAAATTTTCAGTTCCATACTTTTTAGCATAATTTTCAAATAGAATTTCTAAGACACTTTTTTCTTGGTTTTCACCCTTGGATAAGTGTTTAATGAGTTTTGAGATTTCAGCAAAACTTGGATAACGCCCTCGTTTTTTTCGCTCTTCCACTTCTTTTTTTTGACGTTTCAACAAGTTTTGGTATTCTGTTTGACTCAAACGACTCTCTTCAATGAGCTGTTCTCTTGTTTTAGGTGGATTATAGAAATCGACCAAGTAAGAGGCTAAAGCTCGTACCAAAGTCATAGAAGCTTCATCCCAAAATGGGTCACTACGGGAGCCAGAGCCTTTGGTGTTATTAAAATAAACCGTCAGCATGCGATTCAAATCATTTTCTGTCTCTATATAGCGAAAAGGATTGAAGCCATCTGAGTTCTTCATATTGACTAAATCTAACACCTTTACTTGGTAGCCATGTTCTAAAAAGAGTTTGCCTGTTTTCTCGGCCAAGTGATCTTTAGGATCCACTACAATATTAGAACTATTCATCTGAATCAGATTGGGTTTCACAAAGCGAAAGGTCTTCCCACTTCCTGAACCTCCGATCACCGCAATATTCTTATTTCTATCATATTGGGGTGGTTTTTTATCTAATAATGTCAAACGAACATCTTGTGCTAAGATCGTATCATGAGAAAATTCCTTACCGTAAAAGAGCTTCTTTTCTTTTAGAGTTCCAAAACGGGCGCTCCCGTATTCTACCCCTTCTCGGTATTGTTTTTTACCAGTCTCTAGATAGAGATAAACCAGTAACATCATCACAAAACCTAGAAGAAAAAAAGCAATTGATTTTCCAGTAAAAGAAACATTCCATGGCGACTGAAGAACTTCATCTTGACCTTCAATTAGAAGATGAGTCCATTTATCTAAGGTATTTCCAGTATAGGAATCATACAAAAGCGTCAAACGATGAAAAAGATAGCCTAGTAAGATACCTAACAGTGAGAATAGTAGGAATTTCTTTCCACTGTACATCATCTCACCATCTCTTTCTGTTTGACGGCTCCTTCTTGTCTAAAGGTAATTTGGGATTTAGCTTCATCAATTGCATCGTCTAATGACTTATCCATGGTAAAATCAGCTAATTTCTCCGGATCATTAACCATTTTTTCTAACAGATGGTCTAAATGATTGTCTAGAATCGAACGGTCTTTCGTATAGAAATGTAGAGAATCCCCTTGCCAAGCGATGGCTAAAGGAATCTCTTCTTTTTCTAAAAAAGACTTAAATTTCTCTATATCAATTGGTTTGTCTAAAAAATCTTTTTTCAGATTAATCGTATCAATCGAATAAGGAGATTGTAGCAATTCTTCTAATTTCTGCACCCCTATCTTATAGGCGGAATCCTGTGCTAAAGCCTGACGTCTAGACCATTCTAGAATCTTTAAAAGACTTCTTACAGTAAATAAAAGACTACGCTCTGCATATTGAACTGCCATTCGTTCCTGTTGTTCAGAGGACATCTGATGCCTCCTTCTTAACAAATAGCAGCTTTCCTTCTTTATAACGATAAGCTATCAATTTCTGACGTTGCTTAATCGACTTGACAACCTGCAGTAGATCTCTCGAATAAGGTTCTCGAAGAGTAACTTCTACTGCTTTCCCATCAACGATACCAACGCGTTTAAATTCAATGTAGTCTTTTTTGAGATGTCCTAAGCCCATACCAAAGGGAAAGTGATGAATCAATTGGATGGTACAACCACCTTTATTTCCCATTTGTTTCAAATCATACAAGTTTACTACTTTCATGATTAACTCCTTTATCTAGTTTGTCGCATCGTTTAAGTCTGGTAACGATAAACTCCGTGTCTGTTAGAAAATTCTCACACACGTCTTGTGCCAGTTGCCCTTCACAGGGAAATACTCTCAGTCCCTACTTACACAGGCACGCTAATCAAGACGGAGTGGATTCAATTTTCAAAGAACAGGTATCTTTATTATAGATAAGAGTAGTTGAAATTTTTATCACATCTTTGGAGTTGTTGGAATAATCAGGTAAGTACTAATTTCTAGCTCCTCTCACAACACCCTACATACCTTCTATGTTTTATGAACAGTAGCTATCATTTACATTTTCAAACTACCATTCTATCAGACTAGAAGTCAAAATAGACGCATCTACTTCGAGAGATACTCATTTAATGGTTCAGCAATTCGCTCTACATCCGTTACAGAAATTTCATCACTATCACTTCTCATGATTTGTTATTAGTTCACTTTGAGGGGCTTGCTCATGAAACCAAACAGCGTAAGTCGTAAAAGAAAAAAGCAGTACAAGATTGAACTGCTTTTACGGATTCAGATAAAATAACTTTAAAATATAGAAGATATCTATTGACTGTAACTATAATTGATTTAAATTTATAACTTCATCTGCTTGATTCCAAATATCGGGATTATGAGTTGCAATGATGATTAGACGATTTTCATTTTTCATATCTAATAATAATTTCATAATTCCTTGTGAAGTCGTAGGATCGAGCGATGCAGTCAACTCATCCGCAAGTATTAATGGTGGATTTTTAAGAATGATTTTCGCTAAAGCAACACGTTGTGCTTCACCGCCAGACAATTCATATATCTTTTGTTCCAGATGAATATGAGTTAGACCAACTCTTGCTAATACATCTTTTTTTTAACTTATCTTTTTCTATATAATTACATTTAAGATTTACTAATCCTAAATCTAGATTAGTAGAAACATTTTCATTATCTAACAAACCAAAATTTTGAAAAAGATATCCTGATACTGTCAATAAAAAAGCTTAGAAAGGCTTAAAGCCTTATCCAAGCTGATATTTGTTCATCTAATTAATAATCTAAATAAAGGATCTACTTCACTTTCATAATACGAACTAAATTGGCTCTTTCTGCCTCCTCTAGTTTCAATTCTATATAATGAATAGTTTCCGACAAGTTTGGAATAATCGAGTATTCTAAACCATTTACACGTCTACGTGTTTTTTCTATTTCATCAGCCATTAACTGACACGTTTTTTCAACTTCTGCCAGTCTTAGTAATTTATCAATTAAACTATTCATTGTAGCAAATACATCATCCATTTCACTATTAGAAGATAAATAGCTGTATTCACTGTTCTCATTTTGAGAAGTAATATTCATATGCATTCTAGGAACTGTTACACTCATGATATTTTCTTTCTCAACAAATAATTCAATTTCTTTCGATGGAATTGAAAATAATTCCTCCACCATTTGAGAATTCTTTAATGATTTAGCAACTGCAAAGGATTTTAGATTATCAATTAGATAACTTTCTACTTCTTTCCGAAGTTGATTATTCTCACGAATCAAAGAAATAAATCGCCTCATCAATTCATCTCTTTTATCCTTTAATAACTTATGTCCACGTTCAGCTGTTTTCAAACGTTCCTTTAAGTTATTCAATTCCATACGAGTTGGTTTTACATTCAAACGTACCATCGATAATCACTCCATTTCCGGATTAAACTTCTACCAAAGGTAAGTATTTATCAAGCAAATCATCTTTGATACGTTTTAACTCTGTTCTAGGAAGAATTGATAGTAATTCCCACCCAAGATTCAACGTATCTTCTATATTTCGATTTTTATAAAATCCTTGGTTTATGTACTCTTCTTCAAAACGCTTTGTAAACCTCACATACAATTTATCTACATCAGATAAAGCCGATTCTCCTAATACTACTGCTAACTCTTCAACCTTTTTCCCTTGGGCATAGGCTGCAAACAGTTGATTCATAGTTGGAGCATGATCTCCACGAGTTTTACCTTCTCCAGATCCCTTATCTTTTAATCGAGAGAGAGAAGGTAAAACATTGATTGGTGGACGATAACCTTGATTATACAACTCATGCGACAAAATAATTTGCCCTTCAGTAATGTATCCAGTTAAATCAGGAATTGGATGTGTTATGTCATCTTCTGGCATTGTTAAAATAGGAATCTGTGTCACCGAACCTTTTTTACCAACTAAGCGACCAGCCCTTTCGTATAGAGTTGATAAATTTGTATATAAATATCCCGGATAGCCTCGTCTCCCTGGAACTTCACGGCGAGCTGCCGAGACTTCACGTAACGCTTCACAATAGTTAGTCATATCCGTCATGATAACTAGAACGTGCATATCTTTTTCAAAAGCTAGATACTCTGCCGCAGTTAAAGCAATGCGGGGAGTTGCAATACGCTCAATTGCAGGATCATTTGCCAAGTTCATAAATAAAACCGAACGATCGATTGCTCCTGTTTTTCTGAGTTCTTCCATAAAAAACTCAGCTTCTTCAAAAGTAATACCCATTGCTGCAAATACAACCGCAAAATTTTCATCAGAATTTAAAACAGTCGCTTGTCTTGCTATCTGAGCAGCTAATTCATTATGAGGTAAGCCCGAACCTGAAAATACTGGTAATTTTTGACCACGTACAAGAGTATTCAAATGATCAATAGAGGAGATCCCTGTCTGAATAAATTCATCTGGATAATCTCTAGATACAGGATTAATAGCTTGACCATCAATATCTAAATATTTCTCTGGAATTAAATCTGGTCCACCATCAATTGGTTTTCCCATCCCATTAAAAATACGACCAACCATATCCTCAGATACAGCCAATTCTAATGCATGACCAGCAAAACGAATTTTAGACTTTTCTAAATTTATTCCACTAGATCCTTCAAAAAGCTGAACCATTGCTTTATCTTCGTGGATTTCTAAAACTTGTCCACGACGAATTTCTCCATTATGAAGTTGAATTTCAACTAACTCATTGTAAGACACATTATTTACTTGTTCAACAATCATAAGAGGCCCAACAACTTCACTAGCAGTTCTGTATTCTTTTATAACACTCATTTATAGACCTCCTGTTTCTAATATCAAATGAATTTGATGTGTAATCTCATTTGATATAATTTTGATTTCATCTAATCTATCTTCTGAAACATATTTACTTCTCGCCATACGGTCTCGAACTGCCACGGTACCTTCCATAATCTCTGTAAAGTAAGAACCCAACTCTAAAGCATGATTTGCCTGATCAGCAAAAGTTAGGATATTACTTAGCATTGCTTCTTGTTTTGCAAACGAAGTGAATGTATCTACCGAATCAAAAGCGTTCTGTTGCAAATAATCTTCTCGAATTTGTTTAGCAATTTCCATCGTTAGTCGTTCATTATCAGACAGAGAATCAATCCCAACAAGACGAACAATTTCCTCTAAACTAGATTCCCGTTGTAAGTAGTTCATCGCACGAGTTATTTTACTATTCCAATCTGTCTTCTCTTTACCATCTATATAAGTGCCCACACTGTCTTTATATAGTGAATAAGATGTAAGCCAGTTAATTGCAGGAAAATGACGTCGCTGTGCCAACGGAGCATCAAGCCCCCAAAAAACTTTCACAATCCGTAAAGTGTTTTGAGTAACTGGTTCTGAAATATCTCCACCAGGTGGCGATACAGCTCCAATAGCAGTAATCGTTCCTTCACGTTCTGGAAGCCCTAGAACCTGAGAACGTCCTGCTCTTTCATAATATTCAGAGATACGACTTCCCAGATAAGCAGGATAACCCTCATCACCAGGCATTTCTTCTAGACGTCCTGACATTTCACGTAGCGCTTCTGCCCAACGTGAAGTTGAATCAGCCATAATGGCGACAGAGTAGCCCATATCACGAAAATACTCAGCCATGGTAATTCCTGTATAAATTGAAGCCTCACGAGCAGCAACAGGCATATTTGAAGTATTAGCAATCAGAACTGTCCGTTGCATAATTGATTGTCCGGTATTAGGGTCAATCAACTCAGGAAACTCATTCAGTACATCCGTCATTTCATTTCCACGTTCTCCACAACCAACATAAATAACAATATCAACATTGGCAAATTTAGCTACTTGGTGTTGTACAACTGTCTTTCCTGCTCCAAACGGTCCAGGAACTGCTGCAGCTCCCCCTTTGGTTACTGGAAAGAATGTATCAATAACTCGTTGACCTGTGATTAATGGTTCTTCTGGAATTAAACGTTTAGAAACAGGACGCGCCTTGCGGACAGGCCATTTTTGCATAAGCGTTCCTTTATAGAAACTACCGTCCAATTTTTTTATTTCATATACAACTTCATCAATTGTAAAATCGCCAGATGAAATAGAAACGACTTCTCCAGATACTCCATAAGGAACCATAATTTTATGATTAACTACCTCGGTTTCCTTGACAGTTCCAAGAATATCACCCGTACTCACTTTTTGACCAATTGCTATAGTGGAATCAAAATGCCACTTAATATCTCTATCCAAACTTGGAACTTCTACCCCACGAACTAGAAAATCATTATGAGTAGCCAATTTAAATCGATCTAATGGGCGTTGTATGCCATCAAACATTTGAGAAATCAATCCTGGCCCTAATTCAACCGAGAGAGGTTCTCCAGTTGTAACAACAGGTTCTCCCGGACCAAGACCAGATGTTTCTTCATAGACTTGGATAGATGCCTGATCTCTTCTCATTTCAATAATTTCACCGATTAACCCTAGCTTACCTACACGGCAAATATCTTGAATATTAGCCTCCTGCATACCTGATGCAATAACTAGAGGTCCCGATACTTTTATAATCTTCCCTTGAGTCAAAGTTATTCTCCTTACTAAGTCCAAAAATTATAGAATAATATTACAGACAATTTTGTACATTATTATAAAATATTGTGTCCTACTGCTTTCTCTACATTATCCTCTATACGTTTTAATCCTAAATTTAAACCTTGTTTATGAGTCGGTAATAAAATAATAGCAGGCACAACTTGAGAATCATAATGGCGAATTGTATCTAATATCATTGAAGCAATGTCTTCAGTGATATAAATGACACCATAATCAGATTGAGCTAATTTTCTTAGAGTATTTGTAGCTTCTTGTTCTTGATAGGCAGGAAATATATCAAACCCAATCATGCTAAAGGGTAAAATAATATCATAGCTACCAATTATGCCAATTTTATACTTATTAGCTTCCATAATGCGGGCGTATCCTTTCTTTTATTGATTCAAAAGGAATTGTATTTTGAAGAGCTGATATGATCATTCTAAGATTCTTTACTTCAAACTCACATCCCAATAAATATCTAGCAAGAACTAACGGCCCATCTACATTATACCTTCCTTGATCTAAAGTTTTATACAATAGTAAATCACATAAAAATTCTAACTCAGAAGATGAAATTGTTGCGTCCTGCATCTTCAATTCGTAAGTTGAAAAGATTGAATCTAAGCTTAGATTTATTTTATTGAACCACACAAATATTTCTTGATTTTCTACAATGTATATAAATTCTTTAGCAGAAATACTTCCTTCATCTGAAAGTAATTGTAAAATATCCCCATGACTCTTATTTTGAGATAAACCACGTTTTACAGTAATAATATTATAAAAGTCAATCATTGCAACAATAACCTGAGACAGCACCCCACCTAACTCATTAGATAAAAGTTTCAGATGTTTAAAATATGCTAGATCAGCTCCGACATCAAGTACACGAATATTATTAAAAGTTTCATACTCATTCCAAATTGATTCTACTTCATGAACCATAAAATCAGGAAGTGTATCTGAATGTAAGGAAGAAACTAAATGTTTTAAACTTTCTATATCAAAAATCCCTATTGGAATTAATAATTTAGAAAAATCTTTCTTAATTGCCGCCTTAGATTTTAATAAAACTTTGATATTATGATAAACATATCGTAAAGCAAATAAAGTCACAATTTTATCAGACGGACTTTCAGCATAGGCCCATCTATAATCATTGACTAATTTTGTCATTAGCGAAATCTCTGTCTGACTAGGATTTTCTAAAACGTCAATAGATAAATGATAGGGAGTTGCTTCTAAGATAAATGCCAATGTCTCCGTATCTTTGGATTGTATAATTTTTTGAAATTTTTCTTCTGTAATAAAATCGTTTTCTTTTACCGAAATCGTCGTATTTATTTTTGAAAAAAGATTAGTATCCATAAAATACCTTTCTAATTTTATTGGAATACTCCAAATTTCTAAGAAGGATTAACCAATTTCATCCTTAATTGATAAAAATTTGATTTGCGATACTTGAACTTTCTTCCTTAGAAATCGAACCAATTAATGTTTTATACAAATAGTTATCATCAATTTTACCTATTGAAATAAGTAAGCCTGATTCATTTGAGACAGGCTGTTCACTAAATAAATGATTTGGAAAAGAGAATTTCAATTTCTCTAATTGTTCCAAATTGAATTTAGCTAAAGTCCGCTCCCCAAAAGTTACTATGACCTCTTGTTGTGAATATCGTTCCAGAATTCGATAGATGAACTCCATTTCTTTATCTGCATTCCAAGATTCCATTTCTATTAAAGCAGATTGAAAAAGTTCTTTTAATATTTTCTGTTTTGATACTAACGTTGATTGGCGTTCCTTATTTTTTAATTGTTGAAAAATTATTTGATATTTCTGCTGTAAATCTTTTAACTTTCGTTCATGTTCAGCTTCTTTTTTCTTTACAATGATCGACTTTTGCATTTCAAATTCATCATCAATCTTCTTTTTGGAATCCAATAATTTCATACGCCCTTTTTCATGAGCTTGTTCAATAACAGATTCTCGTAAGTTTTCTAAATTGCTCATTTAGACACCTCCTTTGAATAGCAAATTAATTTCTTATACACGAAGGGTCAAAATGAATGATACGACAAAGGCAAGAATTGCATAGGTTTCTACCATGGCAGCCAAAATTGCTCCCTTCATGAATTCTTTTGGTCTTTTAGCCAAGATTTGCATTCCCGCTACTGCTACATTTCCTTGATGCTTAGCCGAAAAGTATCCTACAATAGCAATTGGAAGAGCTACAAAGAAATAAGCAACGCCTTTTTCCAAAGGAAGTTCTGGAGTTAATTGCAACCAAATTAAAATTCCAATAACAAAACCATATAATCCTTGTGTTCCGGGCAGTAGTTGCAATATCAAAGCTGAGGCAAATTTTTCTGGCTGTTCTTTCAGTAAAGCTGCGGCAGATTGCCCAGCCTTACCAACCCATAAGCAGACCCCATACCGCTTAATCCAACCGCCAATACAATTCCCAATGCAGCGAAGAAAGCTCCTCCATAGGTTGAAAAATAAGTTGCTAAATGTTCCATTATATATATCCTCCATTAATTCTTTGTAATAACCTTAATATATTTCTCAGAAGCCTTCAAAGGTTGAAATGGTTTTCCTCCACCCTCATAAAACTTACCAAAAAATTCAACAAATATCAGACGTGCTCCATGAACATATCCTGATAGTAACGATAGAAAAATATTGATCGCATGTAAAAGAATGAATAATACTAATCCAATTGTCAGTTTAGCCAATGTCCCCGGAAACAAACCAACAATTAAATTGAAAGCTGATGCTATACTTGCTCCAGATAATCCTAATGCCATCAATCGAGTGAAACTAACTAAATCACCTATATAAGATGAAATATTATATAGATTAAACAATCCTGATCCAATACCTGACAAGCTTTTGGCTTGAATAATAGAAACAATCAAAATCCCCACAGCATTAAAAATAGATACCCATTTCCCTAATACAAATAACGGTCTAATATCAGGCATCAACATTCCGACAGCAATAAATAACAAGCCAAGCAGAATAACACACCACGCAAATCCTGAATTATATGCTTCTGCATATTTCTTCATTCTTACTTTTTGTAGTCCTGAAGCTAACAAACCTACAAATACTGTAATAAATCCAAACACAACTGACACTACTAATATAGTCATGACATCCGAGGTTGTAGATATCAGATGAAATGGCAACTCATATCCAAAAAATGAGCCATAGATTCCACCCCAAATTGCAACGGCTACCCCTAATATATTAAAGAATTTTAAAAATCTCTTAGTTACTGAAGGTAGATGAAAAATTTTTAATGCTAACATTGTTCCTAAAAACAATAGTAAACCATAGCCTAAATCAGCAACCATCATTCCAAAAAATGTAAAGTAAAATGGTGCTAATACAGGTGTAGGATCTTTCTCATAATATTTGGGCAGAGCATACATTTCTGTCAATAATTCAAATGGTTCAATTAAAGAGTGATTCGTTAATTTGATAGGTATTTCATCTTGATTATCCGACAATGTTTCCGATTCATAAATATAAATAGAATGTCCAAAACGCTCATCCATAACTTTTATAAAATATAAAATACGAGTTTCTTCTATCCATCCTTCTAATGCAACTAGATGCGGAGTGCTCAAAAGGTTATTCTTAGAGATTTGACGAGCATAGATAGATAAAATATAGTCAATTTGCCATTGTAAATCTATCAAATTTTTCTTTGAATCTTGCAACGATGCGATAATATTCTCTTTTTCAGTTATTAACTGCATGTTTTCTTGATCCAAATCTACTACTCGCTGCTTCGGTAATTCTTTTCTAGAATAATCAAATGGTTCAAATAAGTAGTCATCAAAATCAATAGAGCAACTGGACTGATAGAAAACAACAACACCGTACTCTCTATCATTAGAAAATATTTCTTGAACTTCGATATTGTTTTCTAAAAAATTATTGTATAAGCGATTATCTACAGTCCTTGGAATTGTTCCGACTTTTCCTCTACAGAAAGAAAATTGTTCTAAATGCGCAGGAACAATTTCTAATTTTTCCCACTTTATTAATCTCTCTATTTCCTCATTATTACTTTGAATGTTTCTTTCTAATTCATGAACTCTGTTTATTTGATCATTCACTTTTTTAAGAACACCTTCAGCAACATTAGCTTTACCAAATTTTTCTAATTCTTCATAAGAGGTTGTTATCGGAGGTTGCTGTAATAACTTAAACGTGTTTTCTTTCGGTAGGTATTCTTGTAATTTCTCTACAGTTGCTTCCAAATGTTGTTGTTTATTCAACAAATAAGTCAAGGCATCATTTCCTTCAATAACCCCATGATTGGAATTAGAAGTATGAGAAATTTGAATAGTTGGAAATACAACCTCATCTTTTTCTAGAGCTTCTGACCAGTTATCCTGAACCTTTAAATCACGGAACTGCACTGACTCTAGTTCTTGAATAGTTTTTAAAACATCATCAAGACTACTCTTAGTAAATAGTAGAGAAATTCTTTTCATCTGACTAATAGCCATATTTTTCTACCACCCTACCAATAATTTTTTCTACAAATTCTCCTCTCCTACTTGATGAAATATACTGAATCTTTGCATCATTTTCCTTGATTGTTTTATTAACCTCATCAATGAGGTTCTGTTGTTTCATTTCTAAATTGCTTTCTATTGAAATTAATTCTTCGTGACTTTTTTCATCATAACTTTTTTCTAGTTTTTCCAATTCTTTTTGGGAGACAGCTTTATACGTATAAATCTCATTATCATATGATTTTATAATATCGGTTGCAACATTCTCAATATCTTGCATTGTCGAAAATACAGAGTTAGTCATTGTGACACCTCCTTATCTTTCACACTATTTATTAGAAATTCTATCTAAGAAATTTTTTACAGCACCTATACGACCAGCTTCATTTCCTAATGTAGCTGCTACAACATTTTTAGGCAAAAACCTATTATCCATTACATTTTTAGCTAAAGAACTTTGAATTTCAGGTAACAAAATATCCTTTTTAGCCAGAATCCCACCTCCTAATATGAGAATTTCTGGATTAAGTAGATAAGAAATAGTTAATAAACCTTTTGTTAGATTTTCTACAAAAATTTCAAAAGTTTCTTTAGCGATTTTATCTCCAGAACTTAAATCAGTAAAGAAAGTGCGTCCAGTTTGATTAGTTTTCAAGCTCTTCTTTTGATATAAATGAATCAATGCGGTTGTTGAGGCTTTGCTTTGCCAATCCGAATTACCTACAGGAATATAGCCTACTTCACCAGCAGTATAGTTAAATCCGTTAACAATTTGTCCATTGACAATAATACTGCCTCCTATACCTGTTCCAATAGTAACCATTACTACATTTTTCTTATCTTTGGCTTGTCCCTTCCACAATTCACCTAATGCAGCACAATTAACATCATTTTCAACAAAAGTAGACAACCCAAAACGTTTTTCTATTTCGGAAGTAAAGTTTACTCCGATATAGCCTGGTATTGTATAGCCTGCATAGATGATTTCTCCTGTATTAGCATTAACAACTCCAGCAGTGGAAATCCCAACACCATCAATTGAATAATTTAAAATATACTCACCAATTAAATCACAGACCTGATTTAATATCTGGTTCGTTCCCAAATCATAGTCAATAATTGTTTCTATCTCTTTGAACTGATTTAAACTCGTTCCAAAATCATCGTATAAATCTGCCTTAATTGTTGTTCCGCCAATATCGATCCCTATAATCTTCATTTCATCACTCCCACATTTTTGATCTCATTACTTTTTGATAAAAAATGGGACTGGGCATTATCCCAGTCCCATCTCTATTTCTTTATTCAATGAGTTGTATCACAGAACTTTAGAAATTATATAATGACAAGAATTTACTATTCTGTTTTACAATAGTTAAGCATTTGTGATTTCTGAAAGACTTACTTTTCGATCTTCTTTAACTGATAAAGTACATGCATCAGCGGTAGCGATTGATTCTAAAGCAGCTACACCATTGAGAAGTTTTTCATATTCTTCTGTAATTTCTCCACCTTTAATGATGTCATGTAGATATTCCATTTCTTTATCAATACATGTTTGTAACCATAATGGGCAACGTACTCCTGGTTTACCGTACGCAATTGCTCCATCCATACCACGACCGGTATAGATAGCTGTACGGTCATCATCTTCCTCTTGAGTTTCATGTACCAAGAAGTGTGATTCTCCTTCACCTTTAACACGAAGAGTACCTCCAGTATTGAACAAGTCAAGTTTGATAGCTCCTTCAGTTCCTTGAATCAAGACGTAGTGTTCACCCCAACGGAAAGCATTACCATATTCCAAAACAGCATAACGATCATCAGAGTATTCTAGGTTTACAATGAGCATATCATCTTCATCACCAAAGTTTTCACCTTTATGATATACATTACCTCCTACCATTGTCGCTTTTTCAGGAAGTCCTCCCATGATGAACTGAATGCAATCTAATTCATGAATATGGTGGTACAAATGTCCTCCAGATTGAGAACGAAGTTTCTTCCATGATACAGTTGGTTGTTGTTCTTCCCAACCTGTACGAGCGGCATGGCAATAAAGAACTTTACCGATTTTACCTTGAGTAATCAATTCTTTAGCATGGTGTACACCATTAAAGAAGTTCATGATGTGACCAGCCATAAAGATAACATTATTTTCTTTACATGCGTCAACCATGGCTTTACAATCTTCATAAGACAATGCAATTGGCTTTTCACAAAATACGTGTTTGCCATGTTGAGCAGCTTTCACAACAGGTTCACGGTGAAGGTAGCTAGGTGAAGCTACGATCACACAATCAATATCTTCACGTGCTACAAGTTCATCTAAACTTGCACAAACATCTGATCCCAACTCTTGAGCAACTTCTTCTCCATGATTTGGGTCAAATACCGCAACCACTTTTGCATCTTCAATTTTGTTCATTGAGCGAGCCAAATCAGCTCCAAAATATCCAGCTCCAACAATACCGTAATTTACCATAATTTTTATCCTCTTTCAATATATTTAAATTTCAGCTTTAATTCTTTTTCAAATCTTCAATCTTAAATGTTACATATGGTACAACATTTTTCATATGAAGTTCATTACGAGACCATGAATCAAATTTTTCAAACATCAATCCAATTTCATGATTTGGTAACTCTGTCAATGTTGAATATGAGTATCCATAGTTACTATAATCAACATCGTGATGATAACGCCAATCAATTGTATTATCATCATTAATTAGACCAATCGAAATTTGTCCGTGTTTACGACCATTTGTGGAGTTTGGAGTACTTAAAATGACAGCCTTTTTACCATCAATCAATTGACTATAATTGATGATTGATAATTGTGTTCCATAACTTGGATTTGAAACAAAATTCAAATATTCCGGCGCACTCCAAGTAGTACCTGCGTCTTTACTTGTTAAATATGCAATTTTACCATTATTTGTACGCATGTATGCTTGAATTACTCCTGGACTCAATTCTACAAATTGTGCTTCTGCTGACCAACTAGAAGGAAGTGGCACAACTTTAACTTTCCAAGACGCTCCGTTATCGTCACTATAAATGAATGCAGACTCTTTACCAGTGTAAGACGGAATAAGAATACGTCCAGTTGAGCTTTCAATGATTCCACGTCCAGGACCCAAATAAGGCGCATTCCGATTAAGTCCCATTATAGGAGGTAATAAAGTTGGTGCAGACCAAGATTCGCCATGATCATTGCTAGAAATATATGCAATATAGTTCGTTGGCACTACTTTGAATAATGCATCTTTGTAGAAGATATTCATATGGACTTTAGTCCCATTACGATATTCAGTCTTTTTATTATTTTCAAATGAAACCGAATATTGCTCTACCGTCAAATAATTACCATTTTGTTTAATACCGAAATTTTTATCTACTGAAAATTCAGTTGGTCTGTTGGTACGATCGTCGTATACAGTACCATTCTCACGAATAGTATAATTATAATCAGTATCACCTTGTTTCTTTAATTTAAGGTAATAATTACCATCAATTTGTTTATAACCAGAATCTTTTCTAGTAGCTTCTCTAAAACTTACTCCAGCAGGCATAACATCAGCAAACATGAGTACTTGTTTATTATTTTTTTCAACAATAACAGAGTCAATATAGGTTGCACCACCGCTGATTTGTAAGTCACGTCCACCAACATCACGAGGCCATTCTAATGGTACTGGCGCAAAATCATCGAATGCCAATGTTAATTTTGGTTTAGTCCATGTCTTACCATTATCATCACTATAACTTGTAGCAATATTAATTTTATTCAAGAAATCATGAGTTCCACCGTAACGAGCGTCAATGCTTGAAAAAACCCGACCATTGCTAAAAGTATACAGAACTGGAATACGGAAATAGTTAGAACCTGTTGTATCATTAGCCGTATAAATTAAATGTCCAGTAACAGCGTTTGTTGTCATCTTTTTAACAGTTTCTTCATCCAATGCACTATTAAAGAATTTGATATTTTCTAGTGTTCCGCTAAAACCAAACGCCGTTTTTCCTGCACGTTTCACTCCCCCAAGCATATAGTAATCAATACCTTTAATATCCTTGATGCTTAGGAAGTTATCCACTTTCTTTTCTACTACTTTTGTACCATTAGCATATAAAGAATATGTTTTTTTGACTGAATCTGCTACTACTGCAACAGTGTTAGTCACAGCCTCTTGTTTGTACTTACCCCAAACTGAAGCAGGTCTGGATACTAGGTGATTTTTATTGGAAGAAGTATCACGCGCTTCCATTCCCAATTCACCATTGTCTCTAAGGAACACATCTACATAACTATTTTGTTGACCAGGTTTAGAATTAGATATTCCAAACAAAGCTTGTAAACCTTTCTCACTAGACTGATTGTACTTAATCACTACAGTAAAGTCACCGCTAGTAAGTTTATCCTTTAACTCATTAGTAACATTTTCTCCGCCCCCTGTTAAAGTAACATTATTTTTTTCTAAGACAGGAGTTTCTTCCGCTGTAGAAGATGGATCCTTAACAGTAGTTTCGACTGTTCGAGGTTGTACAGTAACTTCCGAAGAATTATCCGATTTAGGTTGTACTCCCGAAATCGCATCCGCTGTGGAAGATTGATCCTTAACAGTAGTTTCAACTGTTCGAGGTTGTACAGTAACTTCCGAAGAGTTACCCGATTTAGGTTGTACTTCCGAAATCGAAGTCGTTGGTGAAACAGGTTGCACCAACTCTGGTGTTGATACTTCAGAAGTTTCAGTCTCCTGAGCTGCAACTGAGTTAGCAACAAATGCTGATAATACCACTACAGTACCTAAGGTTACATATTGTTTAATATTTTTTTTCATTTTATTTTTCCTCATTTAAAACTTTGATAACAAGTTTTTTAACAGTTTCATCATTGCAATGAATCTTTGGTTGGTGAAGATCTTCTTCAAAAGTCACCAACATATTCCCTGGAAGCAATTCAACAATTTGATAGTCTTTGCTATCGTAAAAAGCAATATCCTTCTCTTCGCTAAAAGGTACACGTGACTGAGCACGAACTGGGGAAGTTACTGCCATTTTTTCTGTATTTTCAACAACAATATGAATATCTAAATATTTCTTATGAGTTTCAAAAATATCTCCTGGAACTCCATCAGCTAGATAAGTCATACAATTTGCAAAAACATTTTCCCCGTCAATATCAATTTTTCCATCAACTAAATCTGTCAAATTTGTATTTTCTAAAAAATCACAGACTTTTGAAAAATGTTTATTGACAGAAGCATATCGTCTAAAATCAGATTGTTCAGAAATAATCATATTATTTTCTCTTTTCTATTAGTGACTAGTGACGAACTTCCCAACTTGAATCCGCTTTAATTTCTGAAATATCATGAATCGTTGTATATTTAGGTGCAGATACTTTATTTTCAGTAAGAACAGATACAATATAACCTGACACTACTGATACAGAAATTGAAATCAATGAATATGCCCAGTAGCTAACAGCTGTTGGAGGAAGGAAGTATTTAATAAATACCATAACGATGGTTGATACAATCAGCGCTGCATAAGCACCTTGTTTATTTGCTTTTTTAGAAACAAAACCAAGAATGAATACACCACCAAGTAGACCAAGTACAAGTCCCATGAAACTATTGAACCATTCGTATGCAGATTTAATATCTGAATGAGCCATGATAATGGAAACAACAATTGAGAATAAACCTACTGCTAGAGATACGAATTGTGCAATTTTCGTACGACGATCGTCTGACATATTTTTAGAAATGACATCTTGAATATCCAATGTCCATGAAGTTGCAACAGAGTTCAAACCTGTTGAAATAGTTGATTGAGCTGCTGCATAAATCGCTGCCAAGATCAAACCTGTGACACCTACTGGTAACTGGTATGCAATAAAGTACATAAAGATTTGGTCTTGAGGGATATTGCTAGCTGCACTACCTGCATTTTGTACTTGATAGAATACGTACAAGCCTGTACCGATCAAGTAAAAGACTGTTGCAGTTGCAAGTGACAAGACTCCATTTGTGAACAACATTTTATTAAGTTTCTTAATATTTTGTGTTGTAGTAAAACGTTGAACCAAATCTTGAGATGAAGCATAGGAAGACAAGATTGTAAAGCCTGAACCCATCACAATTAAGAAGATGGAGTTTGAAAGCAAGTTAGGATCGAAAAGTTTTTCATTTGCAGCAAGGAATTTCCCGTTTGCTAATGTTTCTGCTACTGCACCAAAGCCACCTTTAATATTAGCCATCAGTACAAATAAAGCTACAACGACACCACTAATCAGAACCACACCTTGAATAAAGTCTGTCCATAATACGGATTTTAGACCACCAGTATAAGAATAAACAATTGCAATTGCACCCATCAAAATAATCAAAATATTGATGTCAATTCCTGTCAATACTGATAAACCAGCTGATGGGAGGTACATAATGATAGACATACGTCCCAATTGATAAATAATAAACAAGAGTGCTGAAATAATACGAAGTGCTTTAGAATTAAAACGTTTATCCAAGTAATCATATGCCGTATCGATGTCTATCCGTGCAAAGATAGGTAAGATAAAACGAATTGTCAGTGGAATAGCTACAACCATCCCTAATTGAGCAAACCATAAAATCCAGCTACCTGCATAAGAGTTACCAGCGAGTCCCAAGAAGGAAATCGGACTGAGCATTGTGGCAAAAATGGATACCGAAGTAACATACCAAGGAACAGAACCATCTCCTTTAAAGAACTCTTTTCCTTTCATTTCTTTTTTAGAGAAATAGATACCTGCAACCAACACCGCAAGTAAATAAACAATCAAGATAATTAAGTCAATTATTGTAAATCCTGTTGTGCCCATAACATATCTCCATATTGATTTTATTTATTATAAAAATTCTTTTCGTGCTTGTTGAATAAGTTCTGCTGCTTGTTTTGCAACTTCCAAGTCACCTTCTGCCAATGCTTCTAAGGGTTGACGAACAGAACCTAAATCAAGTTTTTCATTTAGACGCAAAACCTCTTTTGCTACAGCATACATATTTGCCTTACCTGATACCATCTTATAGATAACTTCATTGATAGCATATTGAAGTTTTTTAGCAGTATCTAAATCTCGTTCTTGAATCAAACTTTCCAATTTCAAGAACAAATCTGGCATAACGCCATAAGTACCACCAATACCAGCTTCTGCTCCCATCAAGCGACCACCAAGATATTGTTCATCTGGACCATTGAATACAATGTAATCTTCTCCACCTGCAGCTACAAACATTTGAATATCTTGTACAGGCATAGAAGAATTTTTAACTCCAATCACACGAGGATTTTGACGCATTGTTGCATACAAACTACCAGTCAACGCAACCCCTGCCAATTGTGGAATATTATAAATGATAAAATCTGTATTTGGCGCAGCTTCACTCATTGCATTCCAATATGCTGCGATTGAATATTCTGGCAATTTGAAGTAAATTGGTGGGATAGCAGCAATAGCATCGACTCCAACACTTTCTGAATGTTTTGCCAATTCAATACTATCTTTCGTGTTATTACATGCAACATGGTTGATAACTGTTAATTTACCTTTAGCAACTTCCATAACAGCTTCAATAATTTGTTTACGATCTTCTACACTTTGGTAAATACATTCGCCTGAAGAACCATTTACATAGATACCTTTTACACCTTTGTCAATGAAATATTGCACCAGAGATTTTACACGTTCTTGGCTAATTTCACCATTTTCATCATAGCAAGCATAAAATGCAGGAATAACGCCTTTGTATTTAGTTAAATCTTTCATCAGATTTCTCCTTTATATTGTTTTTTATTTGATGACATTAATAAATCGCTGAGCAATTTCTTTTGGACGTGTAATCGCTCCACCAATGACAACACTGGTAACACCTAAACTATAAGCTTTTTTTAATTGTTCTGGATAATGAATTTTTCCTTCGGCAATTACCGGAATATTAAAATCAGCCAATTTTTTCATTAGTTCAAAATCAGGCTCATCTGATTGTACACTTGTACTTGTGTACCCTGATAATGTTGTACCAACAAAATCAACGCCTGATTTAAATGCATAGAGACCTTCATCAAAATTACTTACATCCGCCATCAACAATTGATTAGGATATTTTTCTTTTATTTTTTTGATAAATTCACTGACAACTAAGCCATCATATCTTGGTCTTAAAGTTGCATCAAATGCAATGACTGTTGTTCCGCATTCTACAAGTTCATCTACTTCTTTCATCGTAGCAGTAATATATGGTTCTTGAGGTGGATAATCTTTTTTGATAATTCCAATTATTGGTAAATCTACTACTTTCTGAATTGCTTTAATATCACGCACAGAATTTGCGCGAATACCCACTGCTCCTGCCTCTAAAGCTGCTTTAGCCATAAAAGGCATCAAGCTAAATTCTTCATTATAAAGGGGTTCACCGGGTAAAGCTTGACAAGAAACAATGACTCCACCATGGACTTGACTTATAAATTTTTCTTTAGTCCAAATTTGGCTCATTTTATTATTCCTCCTTATGGATAATAGATTGATTGTAATAATATTGTCTCTCTGGACTTTCCAGATAATGAGAGAATAAGCAGTCTGTAATTAAAAGTATTGGAAACTGAGGTGATATGCGATTGCCATACGAGAGATGATTGATGGAAGCTAATAACAATAATTCATCAAAGAAACAAACTTCTTCGTCAAAATTTCTTGTAGTCATTAAAACTGTTTTAGCGCCTTTATCCGCAGCTTTTTGAAGACCTTCTAGTACAATATCAGTTTGACCTGAAACGGATGCTCCAATGACGAGGCAATTTTCATTAAGTAATAAGCTATTCCACAAAATCATATCCGCGTCTGATAATACTTCACCAATGACTCCGAGACGCATAAACCTCATCTTCATTTCTTGTAAAGCAAGAAATGAACTTCCTTCACCATAAAGATATACACGCTCAGCAGTTTCTATCATCTCAGCAATACGCTCAAGTTGAACTTCATCAAGAACCGAGTAAGTTTTCCTCAACATTTCTTCATAGTCGGATAAAACTTTTTCTGTAGCCTCTGTATACAATGCTAACTTTTCTTTCTCACGAATCATCTCTTGGTATTTGAAAATGAATTGTCTAAAACCTTTAAAACCACATTTTTTCGCAAATCGAGTCAATGTTGCTTTGGATACATTAAGGCATTCGCACAACGCCTCACATGAATAATTATTCAGCGGTTGCTGTTTTAAGAAGAATATAGCAATGTCTTTTTCAGAATATGCCATATTTGGTAAGTTAGCTTCTATCATTGGAATTAGTTCTTTTTGTAGTAACATATGAGCTCTCCTTTGTTAAAGTAAACGTTTACATTATTTATTTTAACACTTATTTTTTTTTTTTTCAATATTTTTCATGATTTAGAAACTAGTTTCCAATTTCTTTCATTTTATAACAGAACAACAAATATAAAAATATAGCATTTATTTATTCTTTTTATTTGTATTTTATGTCTTGCAAGAACATTTGTCGCTGATAATATGTTCATATATACCTATTTTATTAATTTTTATTTTGATTTTATTATTTCTTTCGGAATTTCAATACAACATTTTATTTCTAAAAAAATAGAAAAAATGTTCCTAGTTTCTTTATTTTATGCTGTTAATAAATTTTTGTTTCCGAATTAAAAATAATCCTATAAAAACTACTGATTTATGAGATAAATCAGATCACCTATTTTAAAAAAGCAGCAAACTATAAACTAGTAGGTTCCACACCAAATGTAGACCCATGCTGCCCCATAAGTCCGATTTATAGCGTACCATCCCTAAAAACATCCCAAGTGAAACATATAAACACCAAGCTAGAATGGTTCCTGGATGATGTACTAAGGCAAATAAAACACTTGTCAACGCAACTCGAATATCTAATTTTCTCACCAAATTCCATATAATTTCTCGATACAGAAATTCTTCAACCATACTCGCATTGATTAAGAACAATAAAAATGAAAACCAAGGAACTCGATGTTGAAGTCCAATTAAGTTTGCTTGATTCGTGGTTCCTTGAGCATGGATTAGGCTAAAACATAGACTTATAATCAGTAGGCTAATGAATCCAATACCAAGCCATTTCATCCTAGATTTCATATTGACCTTATGAGCTTGTTTGCGTTGGCCATACATCCATAAAAAAGAAATGAGTGACGCACCATAGAGAATCTCTAGTATAGTTAACTCACCGATACAAAGAAATTTCAGTAAGTATAGAGATACCAATAGGACATTTACTTGTTGGAATATATAAACTGGAATTATTCTTTTCATAGTTACCTCCGAAATAAATCTTCATAATCTAAATCTAATACCTGCACAATCCTTTCTACCCATGGACTTTGAGGCATTCGTTGTTCCATCTTGTAGTGGCGTATCTTTTGATACAAACGGTTCAATTCACTTGGATAGTGAAACTCTCCCGCAAACATTTTTCTGGTTAACTCAATCCAGCTAATATTTCTTTCAGCCAAAATAATGGACAAGTTCTCCCAAAATCGTTCAGCCATATTGCTTCTCCTTTAGTTAGATAAATAATGTGTTTGTGCCATGTAAATCAATTGTTTCGTATCTCTTGGCAATAAAGCTCTAGCCTCCTCCAGATTCAGATTTGGATAAACTCGCTTATTTGAAACCGCAAGAGGAAGTCTGATGGTTAGTTCAGGATTTTTTAATATCATTTCGATGAAATCTGTTAATTTTAGGTTATCTCGATTCTTAAAACGTAATAAATTTGGAGATAAAAACTCAAAACAATCTGAAGAATAGCTCATCAGCTCAATTAATTTATCTCTTGTCATTTCAGAAATCGAATGACAGGATACCTCAATGCCATAGTTTTGGAAGAATTCTAAAAGAAGTTGATTTCTATGGTTATTTTTACTTAGATAGAAATCAATCATGGGAGACCTCCCAAAGATTCGGTTCCATTTGATATTCTGAAACGATTAAGGAATCTAATAAATTTGAGAAGTTAACTGATTTCTTGTCTTCATCATAAGCTTTTACAGTTACTTGAGTTGTAAGTATTCCCTCTTTTCCCTCGGCTCGATAGCCTTGCCCATATAAAACAAAAACAAGATTCTGATGATCATCTACAAAGGCATCAGCTCCGTTCTTTATATCCTGACTTTCAAGGAATTCCATAATGTTTTGAAGATAGGATTCATAAAATAGTGGGTAATTGTGTTTTTTATGGTAATAATCTAAAAATTTCACTTCAAACTCACATGGATAATTGGGCATCAAAAATATTTGTTCATCCAACTGCATCATTTCTGCATCATGTAATTCTGTTTCTAATTCATCACAATATAGTATTGACTCTTTATTTAACGCTTTCATCTTTTTCCTCTATTTCTTTTAATTTCTTTGCGATTGCGGCAATCACAGGAACGGTTACACTATTACCAGCTTGTTTATAAAGCTGACTATTACTAGAGACTTTTCTAGCAGCTTCAAAAGCCCAATCAGGAAAACCCTGCAAGCGAAAACACTCTTTAGGAGTGATTCGTCGAATCCTCAGACGGTAAAATTGTCCATTTATTAAAATACCAGCAACATGGTAAACTTGTTTATCTTCTCCTTCATAGCTAGCCACTACTACTCCCATTTGACCACCAGTTGTTAACGTATTCGCTATACCTTTTCCAACTCTACCACGACGATACTGAGAACTTGGTCTTTCTAAATTGATTGAATCCCCAATCTCTGCTTGAGCATATCCTTTTTTCGTTGCCTCTCGGACTTTTAGAAATTGGATTGGTTCTGGAATCAGTATTTTGGGGATTTTATCTCCACCTTGCATCGTAGTCAGTGTTGGAGATAAGCCCTCACTTCCATAGACGCGACCAGTTTCCTTAAAGCTAGTTGGTAAATCTCCAACAACGACAATACCATGGCGATCCTGAGTATTTAAAGTAAACATTGGCTCTTGATTATCCTTGAAACGTCTACCATTTTGTCTTTTTTCTAATCTGTCTGGTGTCATACAAGGAATCGCAACTTTAAATCCTTCTCCTTTTCCACGAACTAAGGTTGGAGCAAGACCTTCTGAATAATATACTTTACCACTCATTCCACTTCTTGATGGATTCAAATTTCCTAGTGCTTTCAAAGTCTCAGAGTTAGTTGCTTGACCTTCTCGTCTGAAAGGAAATAAGAGTCTGGTACCTTTCTTTCTAGAATGTCCGATAATAAACACCCTCTCTCTGTTTTGGGGAACGCCAAAATCCTTACTGTTAAGCACCTGCCACTCAACATCAAACCCCAACTCATCAAGTGTGGTAAGGATTGTGGTGAACGTCCGTCCCTTATCGTGATTGAGTAGGCCTTTAACATTTTCAAGAAAAAGAAAACGTGGTTGGATTTGTTTGGTCGCTCGAGCAATTTCAAAGAACAAAGTTCCTCTAGTATCTTCAAATCCCAATCGTCTTCCTGCGATTGAAAATGCTTGACAAGGGAATCCCCCACAGATGACATCGACTTTCCCTCTAAGTTTTTTAAATTCGTCATCTGAAACATCTCGTATGTCATGAAATTCGATTTCTCCTTCCGTTTGAAAAATGGACTTATAAGATTTCCTAGCAAATTTATCAATCTCACAAAATCCAATACACTCGTGTCCGACACTTTCCATTCCAAGTCGAAAGCCACCGATACCTGAAAATAAATCAATAAATCTCATTTCTTTATCACCCCTTTCTTATCGACTATCATTGTCAGAACTGTCACTCCACTTGAAATGACAATGAGCATAACTAATATCCACTCGATTGGCGACATTTTAACCACCTCCTTTTCTAACACGGTTATTCCAAACAGAATACAAGCCGTTAAACACAAATTCAGCCAAAACTTCCGCTCGTCTAACAAAGCGAACATTGTCAAGAGCATACTGATAGATTCTCTCAAAATCAGTCATAGCAATTTCACTGGCTGTTTCAGAAAAACCTTCTCGTCTAAATTGATCTTGTACCAATCCCCAAATATAATCTCGATCATATTTGGTGACCTTTTCTACTTTTCTTTTCAAAATAGGTTGAGTATTCCCATCCTCCTCATCCTCAATAAATAAAGAATCAGTCTCACTATATTTAGTCTCACTAACTTCAGTCTCACTAGGGGCTGAATATGAGACGGGGGGCGTTTCATTTTCAACCTGCCCTAGTCTTTTTTTAACACTAGGCCTGTTCGAACTAGCTACTGGGGTAGAAGATAATTCCCCTAAATAAATCTTATTAGCTAGTCTCCCTTTTTCACTTGAAGACTGTTGGACTTCATCAATTAAGTCATATTCTTTAAGAACTTTTTTGATTGATAGTAGTTTTGACTTCGAACAACCTAACAGCCTCATCAGTTTAGAATTAGAAAATACTAAATAGACTGCTCCTTCTTCATCTATCCAACCACGACTAAGAGATAATTCTAAACGATCTTTTAAAATAGAATAAGCTACCTTTACTTCTAGTTTCATATCCATATATTTCTCATCCTCAAAAAGAATTTTAGGTAATTTATAATACCGTTCTGAAGTTTGGTATTGATTTGCGGTAATTCGTTTCATAGCGCTCCTCCAAGTTCTTTGAGTATTAAATCCCCACTTGATTCCAATCGAACCAAGCCACTTTTTTCTAATTCAGCCATAAGAGAGATGGCTTCAACAATGTCAATTCCCATTTCACGTACTAAAAATGAAATGACAATATAGCGTGATGATTGTAATTCTTTTGTCATTTTCCCTCCTGAAAATAAAAAAACGGAAAGATTGTGAAATTCCTTTCCGTAACATAATAAATATTTGAACACCAAACTCAACACCAAAAAAATGTTTTTATTGATGATTATTGCTCAATCAAGCACATATAACAATGTGAAGAATTAAAATCTAAACCAATAAAAACCCTTGAATTTCAAGGGTTTTAAGCATTTATTCTACTTCACAATGTTTTATTATTTTAAATCTTCTAGACCAACCATTGAATTGTAGCCATAATATATCTCCTTCGGATTGAAAAAATTGTAAAAACGTTTTCTTTCTTGCCTTCTATTCTATCATAAATTATTCTTTTTTGCATAAGCTTTTGTCTAGAAAAGCTATTTTATTAAGGAAAATTGAATGCAATCTCATTTTTTAATATATTAATTTTCAGCAAATACCTATCTCTAATCCATGAGATTATTAAATATAAAATTAGTCGTATTGCATTCAATTAAGTTAATTAATCATCTGATAAAATAATCAAAATATATTTTTATGCAATATCTTTTAGAAGTACTATTAAAACATACCTAATTTTATTTATGAAACTACCGGATAATGGTCTGATTGAAATGAAATTAGAGAAGACATGTTTGTCCTCTCCATCAACTTTTTTATTACTCATTAAATATTTTTTCCAACTGTCTGGTTGCTGATTCAATCTCGTACCCGTTTTCATCTATCAGCTGCTTCACCTTTGCTTTATCAAGCTCTCGATGATCTCTGACAGACAAAATCTTATCTGCCCATTCTTCAAGAGAATCATGCAAAGACAGACTTTTATCATAGTTATTTAGTATCCTTGCGTCTGGTAAATGATTTGCTGTTACAACAGGTAATCCATTTGCTTGTGCTTCAATTAATACAATCGGTAATCCCTCAAAATTTGATGGGAAGAAGAAAACATCTAGAATATTTAGCATTTTTCCGACATTAGTGGTCAAGCCTGTAAAGATGACTTTGTCTGCTACTCCATATTCTTTTGCCACATTTTCTAAAAACTCAGTATCTCCTCTTCCGATAAATACGAGACGAGAATTTGGTTCTTTTTTGACGATTTCAGAAAAAACCTTCACACAAAAACTTTGATTTTTTTGTTTTTCATATAAACGAGAAACTTGTCCTACAACAAAACAATCTTCTGGAATATGATATTCTTTTCGAAGTTGAATTTTTTTCTTTTCATCATATAAAAACTTTTCTACCTCAATGGCATTATGAATCACTAAAGCTTTTTCTCTTTCTTTTCCATGATAAAAATGATTAGCAGCCTCAAGCCCACACGCCCAAAAATCTGTCGCATATTTTCCAACAAAAAGTCGATTTATGGGGTGAATAAAACGATAAAATTTATCTGCTGTCGCACAATGTCCATGTACTATTCTTTTTTTTATCCCATATTTTTTTGCTAATTTTAAAAATTCTAGATGAGTCAGACCATTTTGATTGGACCATAAAATATCATAACGATGAGCATTCTTCTTAAAGAAACGATCCCATTCCTTTAATGCCTGTTTAACATGAGGTCTTAACTTAGGGATTCTATGAACGACGAGAGGATTGCGGCAAAGCTTTTTAAAATGCTCACTAAATTCAACATCTTCAGAACCTTGTAGTAAAAATTCCAGTTCAAATTCAGAGATATCAATCTGATTATAAAAATCTAAAACAATTTTTTCCAACCCACCAATATCTGGAACTAGACCACAAACCAATATTCTCTTCATTGATTTCTCCTTATTTTTTTAACTTTAACACTTTTTGAATCATCTGTATAATTTGTCTTCCACCTTCATGATTTCTAAATAGGAAAACATAGCTACCCAATACTGTCAAATAAAGGACTATTTTGATAGTCAAACTGATAATGAAATCTAGCTGAGTTAAGAGTAAATTATCCAGTAAACTCAAAAGTAGGATACTCATCCCTACAACTGAGAAATCTTGTAACATTGTTTTAAAAAAGTCCTTTGAGGAAGCTTTCAATCCATACTTAAAGGCGCTATAGGGTTCATACCATGTACAGGTCAAGACTGTTGAACAAATCGTACCCAATAAAATTCCAGATACCCCTAAATCTAAAATCGCTAAAAAGTAGAGTGAAAGGGAAATATTTAATAAAATCTCGACGATAACTTTTTTATTTTGCTCATAACTTAATCCATAAACTGAAATCAACGTTAGAATCGGTCTTCTATAAAAAGTTAGGAAAAAATGAAGGACAATCAAAATCTCAATCGTATAATTAAATGAAAAACTCTCACCTAACCAGATAGTCATAAATGGATGAATGAACATTAAATAGCCTAAGCTAGCAAAATAAATCAGGCTAAAAGCAATAAATTGGAATTTTTTTAGGAATTTAACCATATCTGCTACTGTCGTAGATTCCGAATGGACTAAGTTACCTACGGAAGAAACAACTGAATTAATCGCAGTATTTAAAATCAGTGAAAGAAATCCTAAAACATAGGTATAATTCCCATAAATACCTATAGCTGCTAAGCTGACAAAACTTGCCATTAGAATACTATCTGTTTGAAAAACAATCGTTTCTCCAATACTACCGACTATATTTCCTTTGATATTTCGGATAAATTTTTCTTTTTCCTCCTGATTAATGGGTGTTATCTCATTCTTAAACAAGTAACTATACAATCTATCTACAATCCCCGACATGATGATATTCCCTATAAAATTCATCATGATACTGATCAATAGATAAAAGATATAATTTTGGGTAAAGAATAAAATTCCGATTTGCAAGCATACACGAAGCGTATTTAATCCAAAGTCAATCAAAGTCATCACATAATTACGCTGATCGACATAAAGTAAGGTTCGTTTATAGGAGAAAAAATAGCTGGAAGCTGAGTTAAATACAAAGAGGAAAAAAATCAAATATACTTCACTATTTACCGTATAATCCTTTATCATATAAGGAAGAAATAAAGAAAGTATAGCGCCCAGTATAAAAATAGAAAAGCCAATGATTCTATATAATTTTTTGAAAAGAATCATAAAGGCATTGATTTTTCCATGTTCTCCTCTGTCTAAGGGTCCATATAGTGCATAGCTCATGGCTCCAGCAACCCCTAATTCTGCCAAAGACAGGATAGAAACTAAGCTAGACAAATAATTGTTTAATCCTAGATAGGTTACCCCAAGTAAATTGATAAAAATAGTTCGATTGATAAAGCCAAGAAGTACTTGAAAAGGTTGCAATACAAGAGCAATACTTGTATTTAATGTGGCAAATTCGGTTCTACTTTTTTTCGTGTATTTCATCTATTCCTTTAATTTTCCTTGTAAAAGTTGCTCCAGATAACTTTCTGGAACGACCTCTTCTTTATTAATTTTATAAGTGGTTTTCATAATTGGTGTTGTTTTCAACACTTCTTCCCATTCGTTTTCATCAAAAAGTTTATCAGCATGTTCTCTTAAAAACCACACTCTCTCAGCAGTTTCTAAAACAGGCAATGTATCCACTAATGATCTAAATTCAGAATTTGAAGTATATTCGGACAAAATAAAATAATCCATCATCAGGTAATGAATAAAGACTGGATATTTACGTACATAGTACATATATAAATCCCGAATATGTTTGAAATGAGCTCCCCCTTTTTGTCCTGCAAGGAAAAAACCTGACCATTTAAAATCACCAATCGTTCGCTCCATTTGCTCAGGATATGTCGGTGGATGATTCAAACTAAAAAAGTCCCCTTCAAACATTTTTACCGTGGCGTATGGAGATACAAATAAGGTTGCATCCATCCATATTCCACCGTATTGGTATAAGAGACTAAAACGAATAATATCGGAATAATGCGCAGCTGATAATTCTTTTTTCTTGTATTTTTCGGTGATGTTTCTTGGAATATTGATGAAATCTGCCAGATTTTGATCCGTCAATAAATAGAATTCACAGTCATTTCTTTTGGCGAAGTCTTTTATGGTCTTCATTGAAGCCTGGACCGTCTCAGGCATTTGAGCTTCTCCCTGTTGCCACATTGTCCAAATAATTTTTGGAAATTCTGTTGTAACCTCTTTTTTTTCACTACTCGATTCATCTATTTGAGCTTCTTTTCGTAATTTTAGAACAAAATCTAAAATAATCTTTTTACTAAAGTCATAGTTTTTTGAATGAGACTGTTGTGTAAGATAGTAGGCAAATGTTAATTTAGGCCCATAATGTTTTAAAATTTGACCATACCGAGTCATTTTTTCTTGTACGGATTGCAGTTTCACAATTTTATAGTTCCCTTTCACATTTTTCTAAAGCTGTTTTTAGATAATGTCCTTGTCGAATTTTTCTTCCAATTCTCTTACTGTTTTTTATCAATTCTTGATACTCATCTTCAGAAATCGATTTTAAAGTTTCTGTAGTTTCAAACAAAGAATTTATGAGTATTCCACAATTGTTATTTCTTACAAAATCAGCAAGAGCTGACTGACCCCAAACAATAATTGGAAATCCAGATGCTAAATATAGAGAAGCTTTATGTGGGTTATTCATCTTTAAATACTCTCCATACATCCCACTACAAGTATGAGGACTATCTCCGTCCCAGACTAACCCAAAGCCGCCATGTAAGCGATTAGGGAGTTCATCAGGAGAAAAAGCACCTTGATAATGAACGTTGTGAGGAAGATTCTCCTCTTCAAAGTTAATGCCATAAATAGAAAAATCTGGTTTTTCGGGTAATTGTCTTGCGTATTTTGTTTTCCGAATATCGAAATTTCCAGCTAACAAAATAGTTTCTTTTTCATAAGCTTTCTTCTCTTTATAATGTGGAATCAAATAGTCAAATATCTCTAAGGAAACAATCTTCTCTTCCGGTATTCCTAATCGCACAAGTTCTGCTTTCATCTTTTCATTATGGGCGATAATACCATCGACTTTTTCAAGGACTGTTTTATTTTGTAAAAAATGGATAATGGAATATTTGAAATCTGTAAATGACTTGATTTTTTTATTTCTCAGGGACTCGATATCGTGAATCAGCAAATAAGCTTTGAATGTTCTATTTTTCAAAAATCTCGTAAAAATTTGTTTTTTTAAGGTATGCCATAATAACGGAAATTGAAGAACTAACACATCATTTTTTGTCAAAGTGATGGGATTTGAATCATTATTTAGGGAAAAAGGTTGATATCCTGCTTCTAGCATTATTTTTTCAGCATCTAATCTTGCTTTAGATCCTGCATGTTTGGCTTCCGCATAAAATTCCTTTAAGTAATAATTCATACTACTTCAACCCTCTCCAAAATCTTTTTACAATATATTTTTCAAATCTCCATTGAATAGCTCCAACAACTCTTGAAATAAACACAATATTTTGTGGGAACAATCGATAAGCCCGCATTAATAATGATTTACTTGAACTTTTAGCGTAACGATTCAAATATTCTACATATTTCTCTTGATAGGGATTTCCCTCAAATATACGATAGTCGACAACGTGCATCAAAACTAAATGGAATAAGCGACGTTGTACGTATGGGAGTGAGTCAGCATTTCCATCATATAGTTGCTCCACTTTATCACAAATCGCAAACAAATCCAAATTTTTCAAACTAAATTCGCGATTCATAATACTACCAGAACGCACGCGATAATAATATCCTATATAATCGATTTTCACCATTTTATGAATATGTTTTAAGATTCCCATTCCTCCATATACATCTTCATAAAATAAACCTTCTAAAAATGGGAAATTGAGAATCACTTGTCTTCGAAATAGTTTAGCAACTGCATTCAAACGGACAATATTATCTTTACATAAAGAGACTAAAGCTTCTTTGCTATTCCCTTGAAAAATAATTTTGACATTCTCGGGAGAAGGGATTTCTATTTCTTTTTGATCATTCGTATACCAACACTCTACAATATCAATATCATCTGAGGTAACCTGTTTTATCAATTGCTCCAACATATCATCTTTAATGACATCATCACTGTCTACAAAAGTGATCAATTCGCCTTTAGATTCAATCATACCACGATTACGAGCCCCACTTAATCCTTTATTTGCTTGATTGATTAAGTGAAAGCGAGGATCTTGTTGACAATAGCGCTCACAAATTTCTTGTGAATGATCCGTAGAACCATCGTTAACAAGTATTACTTCAATATTGCTATAAGTTTGACATTGAATACTATCTAAACATTCTTTCAGATACTCTTCAACATTATAAACAGGTACAATGACACTAATCATAAATAGGCTCCTATTAAATTTTCCATTTTTTTCGAATGTCTAAATATCTTAAATACAGAGGATAATATAAACTAAAAAAATATTTTGATGAATAACTATACCATCTTAATAGTTTACTAGAATTGAAAATATCTGATGATTTCTTAGCTATTTCGGCATATTTATGAATCTCATCAACATATAACTGATAATATGGATGTCCAACTCTTATGTTATACTTTTTAAAATGACCAATACCGACTAAAAATAACATATTCCCTACATAAGGTAACCAATTATCTTCTCTAAATTCCTCTAATAATTTTTTTCCAACTTTAAAAATATCAAGATTCTTTTCTGAATAGTTCTGATTCATTGTACTAGAAGTATGATATCGATAATAATAACCAATATAGTCAATTTTTCTCATTTTTTGAATATACTTTAAAGAGACGATTCCAGTATAAAAATCTTCATAAATTAAATTTTCTAAAAACGGGACTTTCTCCACTATTTCACGACGATAGAGTTTTGCGACAGGGCTCCAACTTACCCCGTGATGAAAGCATTGATATAAGGCTTCATTTGAATCAAATTCTTTAACATCAATTTCTTTTTTTTCTTCATTTAAACATTGAATAGCCTCAGTTCTATCACATTCTACAATATCAATCCCATTAGACATATACTTCATTAGTTGTTCTAACAGACCAAGACTTACAACATCATCACTATCAACAAACATGATATATTCACCAAGGGATTCTTTTACGCCATGATTTCTGGCTACACTTTGACCTTGATTTTTTTGATTGATCAATCGGAAACGCTTATCTGTTTGGCAAAAATACTCACAAATAGCTTGGGAGCCATCTGTTGAACCATCATTGACTAAAATGACTTCTATATCTTGATAGGTTTGCTTTCGAATACTTTCTAGACATTCTTCCAGATATTCTTCCACATTATAAACAGGTACAATTATACTAATCATTTTTGTTCATAAGCTCCTTCATTTGTCTTTTGTGAATAAACTTTCTAAATTTACTCCATCCTTTATACAGAAACTGATACACTGGATGAGTAATCGTTAAAAAATATTTTGGCGCTATGAAATACATTCTTAGTAAACGGTATTTTCGAACAACTTCTTGAGATTGCTTCGCAATAAAAGCAGACTCCTTTATAAAATTCTCATACAAACTAACACAAGGACTCTTCTTCGTAATGCCATCTCTGTAATAATGACTAACTCCTAGATAAAACATAAAGTATCCAATATACGGTAATAAATATGCATCATCTTGGAAGGATGCTATTAATTGATTTCCAACTTTAAAAATATCTAAATTTTTCTCATTAAAAGAAGTTGTCATAGTACTATTCGGACTAAATCGGTAATAATACCCAGTTAAATCAACAACTACCATTTTTCGAATATTTTTTAAAAAATTAATTCCTGTATAAACATCCTCGTAAATAACACCTTCTAAAAATGGAACTTTTTCAATAATTTCTCTTCTATATAATTTTGCACATGGGGAATAATTCACTTCTTTAAGTGCTATACATTTAATAATGGCTGCCGTTGAATTACCTTCGAAAATAACTCGAATCGGTTTATTTTTATGCAATTCTTCTTGATTGCGAACAAGACTACATTCTACTAAATCCACATCCGCCTTCATATAGGATAGTAATACGTCTAGTATATTTGCTTTAATGACATCATCACTATCGACAAACATGATATATTCACCAAGGGATTCTTTTACGCCATGATTTCTGGCTACACTTTGACCTTGATTTTTTTGATTGATCAATCGGAAACGCTTATCTGTTTGGCAAAAATACTCACAAATAGCTTGGGAGCCATCTGTTGAACCATCATTGACTAAAATGACTTCTATATCTTGATAGGTTTGCTTTCGAATACTTTCTAGACATTCTTCCAGATATTCTTCCACGTTATAAACTGGAACGATTAAGCTAATCATTTTCCTTTTCCCCTCTTGAATTGTATTTCATCATTCCTCTAACTTGTCTTCCCTAATACCATTTTTCCATTTCCATATAGAGTGATAGAAGGGAAATAGGATGGTGTTGTAATATCTTGGACACAGGTTATAAAGTCTAATCATACGCGAACTTTTGGCAACCTCAGGATTTTTCTTCGTTATAGCTACATACTCTGCTAATTTTTGATTATAGACTTTTGCATATGGATTTCCTTTTTGGATATAGTCTTGATAATGCATGGTTGCTAAATGAACTAGGAAGCTGCCAATGTAAGGAAGAAGTTCTTCCCTATCGGAATACAAGTCTATCAATTGGTCGCTTACTGTAAAGATATCTAGATTTTTAGGAGTAAAGGTTCGATGCATGATACTAGCTTGATGTTGTCGATAATAATAACCTTTATAATCAATTTTAATGATTTTTCGAATATATTTTAACATTCCAATTCCACAATAAACATCTTCAAAAATCACCCCATCTATATAAGGAACAGCTTCAACAATTGATCTTCTATAAAGTTTTGTAACTGCATTAACATTTAAAACATGTTTAGGGAAAATTTTTACTGCTTCTTGAGAGTTCCCTTCGAATAGAATACTTGGTTCTTTAAAACTTTTAGCAAGAAATTCCTCGTTAGATACGGTAAACTGACTTTCCACAATATCTACGTCTTCACGCATATAGTGTATTAAGGTTTCTAAATAGTTCGCTAGAATCATGTCATCACTATCTACAAATGCAATAAACTCCCCTCTTGAAGCTGCTACACCAGTATTTCGTGCAGCGCTCAATCCTTGATTCTCTTGATTCAACAAGTGAAAGCGACGATTCTCTTTACAATAACGTTCACAAATAGCTTTTGATCTATCTGTTGAACCATCATTGACTAAAAGGACTTCAAAGTCTGTGTAGGTTTGGTTTTGAATGCTGTCTAAACATTCTTCCAGATAAGTTTCTACATTATAAACAGGTACGATTACACTAATCATTCTTTATCCTAACCTTATTTCCTTAATCCAATTTCATCCAAAAGTGTCTTTGTAAAATCTTTTTGAATGGCATTTACCTTGTTATTAACTTTTTTTCGTTCTTCAATATAAGGATCTTCAGATTTCATGACACTCGCTAGGAAATCTAATAAATCATGCGAATCACGAATGACACTTCCCACCATTAAACTCTTCACATCTTCAAACACAAAGCCTCTTTTTTCTTTGTATTCCTCATAATCATTAATGGTAAATGCTACGGGTCTATTTAATAAATAATAGTCTAAAAATACTGAAGAATAATCTGTAATCAATGCACTGGTTGTGCCCAAAAAGGTATATAAAGTCCCATACTGCTCACTAATGATATCTTCTGTCAATAGATGAATGGTCGAATAATTCATTTCAAATTTTAACTGAGATTCCTCAAGAGGATGAAGTTTAATGTAAAGTTGATAGCCATAGTTTGAAAGTAGTTCTTCTATGTTTTGAAAATCCTCTTCTTCTAAAGAAAATATCAGTGCTGCTTGGCTATCATGATAGTTTTTAGAATTACGGTAGGTTGGCATCCAGATGATTTTCTTCTCCTCTTTCTCTTTAAAGAGCTCATCATTTCGAATATTGCCAACAAGAAGCATCTGCTCGTCCTTAGCATTAAAGGCTGCTTTCATGATTGGAGTAAATAAATCTGAAGAGGAGACTAATTTTGTAAAGAAATTATAGTCAATCTTTTCCATGCCAACTTCAAGATTCCCAATTTTTTTCAAGGGCATTCCATGCCACAAGTTGACAACCATCTGGTTTGGAGCAGGTTTGATGGGATACTTGCCAAAAGAATAGAAAAAATATTTAGATGTTAAAAAATAAAAGAAACCTTGATAAATAGAAACATACTTCACATTCTTTTCTTTTTCTAAATGATAAAAATCATTTGAAGCACAAACGATTTCGTATGTTTCCTGATAGCCATTATCCACTAAATAGTGATAGAGGGTTCTAAGATTATCTCTGAAACCCCAGTTAGAATAGAGAACAATTCTGTTCCTTTTCTTGGGAATCATTTTATTTAGTTTATAAGTAAAATCACTTACTTTAAACAGTAAGGGTTTTAAATAGTTGATCATTCTCTTTTTAAACCTTGCTTATAAATTTCTTTTAAATTTTGAACATTTTCTTCAATGTCAAACGGCTTTAGGTGTTCATTTAGCTGTCGTTGTTTCTCATTGATAGGCGTCTTTTCGATATAGTTTACCCATTTAGGCTTATCTAGAGGCATGGCTGTGCAGAGTTCACTAACGATCTGAGTTGTTGGATCAATCGTTTCATTCATGAGAATATCGACTCCAGAACACTGAGCCTCTACAAGCACGATTGGGAAACCTTCATACAAAGAAGGAAAGGCAAAAATATCAAAGGCTGAATAAAATTTATGAACATCTTCTCTTTTTCCTGAGAAGATAACATTCTTCAAATCCTTACTATTTTCTTCTAAAATAGCACGATCTGGCCCTTCACCAACAAAGAAAAAGGTAACGTCAGGTAATTCTTTGGCAACTTCAATCAAAAAACTCTGATTTTTGAAGGGATTTAAAATGCCAATCATCCCTACTACTTTTTGATGTTCAGCTATATGAAACTCTTTGCGGATTTCTTCTCGAAAAGTTGGAGAAAAGCGATACTTATCGATGTCAATTGCATTTGGAAGGATTTGAAAAGATTTCTTTCCAAATATCTTCAGTCCAGCTAATTGGCCACAAGAGATACGATGGGTCGCATTTTTCAAGGCTAGAAAGACCAAAAATCGATTGCGAATACTTTTTAACCAAGTGTCTGAAAATTGGCTACTATGATTGTGGTAAATCCTAACTGGAACACCATTTTTTCGAGCATAGTAATTATGTATAAAAGCAGTTATAGGAGTATGGACATGGAGAATGTCAATTTTATTACTTTTATAAAATTGACGACACTCTCTCGCATAGGCAAATAATTTAGAAATCTTTAGGGCAGGAAATACAATGCGTTTGATTTCTTTTTCATCTAGGTATTGATTAAATGGGAAATGAGCCTCTCCATTTGACTCTCCAACCATATATTCAAACTCTTGATCATTATTTGGGATATGATTTTTGATAAAACTTTGTACCCCACTCATGGTATTCCTTACACCACCTGTTACATGTATGACCTGATATTTCATCCTAGTTTCCTTGATTCAAATCATTCTTTATCTTAGAAGTTGAAATTTCTTTTGTTCGTGATAGGTAAACAACCTCTATTCCAAAATCACTTAAATAATCAAATTTTCCCTGCCAATCATCTCCAATGACAAACACATCAGCATGATACTTTTCTATGTCTGAGATTTTTTGATCCCAATTTTCTTCTGGTATGACGAGATCCACATATCTGATAGCCTCTAATAAAGATTTTCTTTTTTCGTAATCAAAATAACATTCTTTATTCTTTTCTAGTCTATTAAATTCATTGGTAGAAAGCCCGACAATGAGATAATCTCCCAAAGCTTTTGCCCTTTTTAAAAGATTAATATGACCGTAATGCAATAAATCAAATGTTCCGTATGTAATGACTCTCTTCATATCTTCCTAACCACCTCTACATCTTCTCTCATTTTTTTCTTATAGACCCATTTCCTAACTGAATTCGGAAGAATTCGAACCGCGTTACGCAGGAAAATATTTCTAAGAAATTCTGCTAGACTAATGTCTCTTCTACGATAAAAATCTAATTGGAGCATAAAGTCCGTCTTTACATACAAGAAACCACCTCTACGTAGGTAGCTAGAATCATTTGTTTGCATAACAACTAAAGGTTCTTGGATATTCAAAAAATCCTTGGTTGGATTATCGTGTAACAATCTCATTGTGAGGTCATAATCCTCTAGATAGCGGAATTCACGATAATTACCAGCCTTCAAGATATACTCTTTTTTCATCATACTAGAAGGATTATTAAAGGGATTTCTCATTTTCGAATATTGACGAATTTCGGCTGTAGTTTCTGGTACTTTCTTTAAGGCGGTAAACTCTGTATTTTTCTCTAGGATATTGGAACCAACCATGATGAGGTCGGGATTTTTTTCAAAGGCTGCTAATTGCTTCTCAAACCTTGTTTCTAGAGAATAATCATCACTGTCCATTCTTGCAATGAATTCTGTTTGGCATTGATTAACTCCAAAGAGAGAGGCTGGTCCTGAGCCTAAGTTTTCAGGTAAATGAAAAACCTTTAAAATCGGAATTTCTCTCTGCAACTTTTGGATTTCTATTTCTAACTCTTCAGTCAATTCGCCATCACAAACTAAAATGATTTCTGTCGGTTTAAGGGTCTGCTGATAAGAACTTAGTAAACTTTTCCTTAAATTTGTAGGAGTCTCTTTTTTATAGACTGTCGTTAGAACTGAAAATTTCATTTTATAACTCCTAAACCTAATTTCCAAATAACCAATCTACAATAACTGAACGGTAGGGAACGACATGGTACCAGTCAGCTTTAAAATAAACAATGACTAGAAAGATTGCAGCATAAACCAATATTACCAAATAAAATAAAATCCACTGAATTTTTTTTTCACCTATTTTAGATAAAATCATGGGGATATATAGGCAAATAAAGGGGGTAAAATAGTGTGCGAATCTGCCAAAAAGACTTGTTTGCAATGTTGACGCGGTAAATAAAAAGGAGATAAAGAACAAAGTTCTTATAAATTCTTCTTCAGTCGATAACTTCTGTTTTCTAATCACTACTTCTCCAAAGACCAGAACGATACCATACCAAATTGTTAAAAATACAGGTGCCCATTTATTGCTTTCCAAAAACCATGATGATTCCAGATAGGAAGTATACTGAGGGAAGAAAGAAATAAAGATAGTTGCAATTTGTTTGATAAAAGGTAAGATGATTAGAAATGCAAGGAACACAAATTGGTATATTCTTTTATTTAAAACGATTTTTTTAAGGGGGAAAAACAAGAGGCAGACGATACCAGATGTATGAAATAAGGGAGTTAGTAAGATAAATACCCATGCTAAAATCTTCTTGTTTTTTACTACGTAGTGAAACCCTAAAAAACTTAAAGCGATCGCTAGACCTTGCCTGATATTTGATAAAGAATAAAAAAAGAGTCCTAACGAGCTGAAGTAAATCAGTAAACTCATGTAAACATTTTTAGAATGCTTATAAAGCACAAGAAACCAGGCAATTAAAGTTATAAAGGCATAGGAAAATAATAAAAATGGATAGTGCTCACTAAAGTTTCTTAGGAAAATATTACTTACTAAATAACCAAGTTCAAATCGAGAACGAAATAGATTTGATAAATCCGGAAGTTGTAAATGATTCGATTCAAAAATATGGATATAAGTTCCTAAGTCTCCTCCGACGCTAGAAGTACGAAAACCCGCAATGATTAAAAAAAAGAAAAAAGTCGGAAGAACAAGGAAACCTAACTCTTTTACTTTATCCTCATATTTTAATGAGAAAAAGGCAAGGAAAGAGATATAGACGAACATTAAAAGATAGATTGTCATTTTTTCTCTCCTGCCTTTCAAATAGTTAGTTTAATAATAGTAATAATAGGTATCTTTATGTGAATCAATTTTATTCATTATCACACCAAGTAGTCTAGCTCCAACATGGTCTAATCTTCTTTTTGCTTCTATTATTTGTCGTCGTTTTGATTTTTTGATATCTACTACCAGAAGGGTAGCATCCGAAATACTGGCTAAAACTTGGGCATCAGTTGCTGCTAGCAAGGGAGGTGTATCGATAATGACATAGTCATAAAAATCCTCAAATGCTTTAAGTGTTTCATCCATAGAAGAACTAGCTAACATCTCAGAAGGATTAGGCGGAACAGGTCCTGAAGTCAGTACATCTAAATTCACATCATTTATCGTCAAATGATTAATAGAATCTACTCCTGACTTCTTTAATAGAAAGGTACTGAGTCCTTCAGTGTTATTTAGCTCGGTTAATTTATGTTGAGTTGGTTTACGCATATCCGCGTCTATGATAATCACTCTTTTCCCCTGTTGGGCCAAAGAAGCGGCAAGATTGATACTGACTTCACTCTTGCCTTCATTGGGGTTGGCACTTGTAACGACAATGATTTTAATATTTTTTCCAAATTCTGAGAACTGAAGATTACTCCTTAAAGTTCTAAAGGACTCAGCTACGATGGATTTACTGTTATGAATAACTTCGATATGCATGTCACTCACCTCTTCTCTTTCTCTCTATAGTCGGAATCATCCCGAGAACAGGTGTTCCCACTAACTCTTCCAAGTCTTCGTAAGAATCAATCGAATCACTCAGTACATATTTGATGAAAATAACATTAAATCCTACAAAAGAAAATACTAGAATAGATACAAGAAGATTCTTCCATAGAACGGGATAAACTGGAGAATCACTTCCCAGTGCTTCTGTAACAACTGACAAGTTGTCGCGCCCTAATCTATCTGCTGTAAATTTCTTGTACTGAGACACATACTCTTTAATATAACGTTCAGCTAAATTTCGATCTAGTCCTCTCACTGTTATTGTGACCAACTGAGAACCTGAGTCATTTGTTAATTTAACAGACTTGATTTTTGAAATTTCATCTGGTGATAAGCTTAATGCTTTATTGGTCTCATCTTTTACAGGGGGAAGATCTGCTATCTCTAAATAAGTCTTAGCTTGTCTTTGAAAGAGGTTTATAGCTTCAATCGTTTGCGCATCATTATTTTGCCCATTTGTTTGACTTGAAGTGTTCTTCATTATGAGCTTAGAGGATACACTGTATATAGGAGAAATGATAAAAACAGTATATAGACCAACTGCTGTCGTCCCTACTATAGTAAATAGAAGTAAAAATAGTAGTTTGCTTTTTATCAAAGAAAAAACTCTATTAATATTTTTATTAAAAATAGTCATATTATTGTTTGTTTCCTTTTATTTATTTTTTCTTTCTTAGAACTACCTAGATCCGTTCCCGGTAACCATCACTTTAATTGTTTTTAATAGTATAAGAAAATCTAACTTGATACTTTCGTGATTGATATAGAATAGATCGTAGACTAATTTATCTTTAGGAGTTAATTCATAACCACCATTTACTTGAGCCCATCCTGTGATTCCTGGGCGGACAGCTAAACGTTCATTAAAATTAGGGATATCTTTCAAAAATTCATTGATAAACTCTGGTCGTTCTGGTCGTGGTCCAATAATGGACATCTCACCTTTAATTACATTAATGATTTGTGGTAATTCATCAATTCGTGTTTTACGAATAAAACGTCCAACTTTTGTAATGCGTGTATCATTTTTGCTCGCCCATTTATGACCATTCTTTTCAGCATCTTGATACATGGATCGGAGTTTATAAATTGAAAAACTTTGTCCATTTAAACCAATTCGTTCTTGTATATAAATAGGATTACCACTTGATTCGATTACAATAAAGATACATGCTATTAAACAAATCGGGATAATTAATAGTAATGAGGGTATAGAAATTAGAAGACCTATAATTCTCTTAATTCTCCTATACATAAGCATCATTCTCCTAGAAAAAACTAAGGCGCACGCATATATATGCGTGCGCCACTCACTACGTTGATGCATATATATATATATATAGTTCCAAGTATAAAAAAGTTAGAACTAATAAAAATATGTATATTTACCAAGAATTAAATCATACAGTTCAATATAACATAAAAAAATAAGATTTTCAAGCTTACGTGATTAAAATACAGGAAATACACCTAAATTAAATGTTGCTAAATATTTTTGTTCGATATAATCAACTGAGGATTCACTAAAAATAATTCTTCTGCTCTTTCCTTTCCATACTGATGACTAATCGCGTCAAATGCTTGCTTCATATATGGCGGTCTTGAGCTTAGATTATGCATATCGCTAGCCACACAGTGAACTAGATTATGGGCAAGAAAATATTGAGCTCTTTTTTTGAGTAAGCGATACTTATCCCCGAATATTTTAGGCTTAAGAACGCTTGAACTATTTATTTGAGTATAACATCCCATATCTATCAGCTCTTTAACTCTTTTTTCATTTTTTTCTAGTTCAGCATAGCGTTCAATATGGGCAATGACAGGTCTAATACCTAACAATAAAACTTTATTTACTGCATTGCGGATTTCCCAATAGGGTGTATGAGTACTGAATTCAATCAAAGCATATTGTGTATCGTTCAGAGTAGGAATCTGCTTGCTTTCCAATTTGTCAAGAGCATCTTGGGTGAAGTATATTTCAGCTCCATATAAAATAGTTAAGTCAGGCAGTTCTTTCTTAGCAAGTGCTTGAACCTCTTTAAAGTTGGTCATAATTGTATCTTCTGGAGTTTCAAACATATTTTTACGACGATGTGAAGTGGATACAATTGTACGAACTCCCTGTGAAAAAGCTTCTTTCAGAAGAGCTAGGCTTTCTTCAATTGTGCTTGGTCCATCATCTACACCAAAAACAATGTGAGAGTGGATATCAATCATGTAATATTTCCTTATATAATAGAGTTTTGGGCACTGTAATAAATAATTCAACACATATATATAAGCTTTTTGAATAACCTATAAATAATGGTTTATACAGTTTGTTTTCCTGATGTTATTATACTACGAAACATTAAAATAAGCTAGTTATTCTTATAAGATTTTAAAAGTTATCTAGTATAACAAAGCATATATAAATAAGCGTGTTTTGTTTTCGAATAAATCTGTTGAGAATAATAATGACACTGACTATTAAAACTATCACCTACCATGGCATTTCCACGGTAGGTGTTACTCATATCAATAATCGTTCTAAAAATGGTTTGATGCAGTTGAGGAGAATTCCTTCTATCCAGCTTTCCTGTGCTGAGGAGAGATGATCTGCTTGAAGGCTTTCTTTTAAAAAGTCTCGGACTTGTTCTGGTGCGATTTCAAACTCAAAAGCTTTCATTTTATAGAAAAAGTCGATGAGATATTCTGACAAATATTCGGTTGAAAAGGGTACTTCACCACTTTTTCGATATTCTAATAAGAGCCTAGAAAATCGGGCTTTTTCTTCAGGAAGCTCACGAAAATAGGAATTGAGGAGCCAGGTCTGCTTCTGCTTTCTTTCAATTGGATCCTGACTAGCAATTCGTTGGTCTTTTTCCAGCTCTTTTTGGTATTGTTTGGCCTTGACAGCCCGTTCTGTTCGATTTTTACCAAAAAGAATTTTTTCCCACTTGCGTTCTTCTTGAGTCAGTGTCTCCGTAAAGCCAAAGTAATCTTGATAGACCCGCTCTGCTGGTCCCATGGCTAGAACCAGATTGTCTGCATATTGTTTGGCGATTTTATCCCTCTTCTTGCGCTCTTTCTCTGCCTGGATACGGAGTTCTTGTTCGTAGTCAATTTTCTCCTTACCTAGCTTGACAAGGTAGAGTTGGTCATCTGATTTTCCAAGTAAAAAGGGTTTGATACATTTTTCAAGAACTTCCTCCATCCGAGCTTTCTTCTTGGGTTCTGCCTTGGTCCAACTTCCTCCTTGAAAGACTTCTAGGAAGAGCTGATAGTCTTTCTCAGGTGAGAACTGATTGCCACGATTAGGCTTGAAAACACCTTTTTCCCAGAGCCATTTTAGAAGTCGCTCGTCAAAGTCACTTTTATTGACCTTGATTTTTTCCTTTTTCTTAGCTTTTCTGGTCAAATTTTCGACCTTTCTGAGCAGTTTTTCTTCCTTTTCCAGTTGCTGGTCAAGGGTCAATCGATGAAAATGCCGAACACAGTCGCTACCAATCGGAAAGAGGCGTTGGCCTGTGACACCATTAAAGAGTTCGTAGGCGTACTTGATGGCATTTCCACAGACACAATTGCTACGGCCGATACCGTTAAAAATCAAGGAAACTTCATTCCATTCCTTGGTAGCTTGTTCCCAAGTATTAGCTTTTGAAGCCTGTAAAACCGCATCGTGTAGGGATTTTCTAACTGGAAGTGTCATGAGGTCTCCTTTCTAGATTATACTTTTACAACTTGAACCTTGTCTTTACCTAGTAAAATCAAGTATTTTTCAATATTTTCAATCGAATAGGCCCGAGATAAAGCCTCTCCGTATAGGGCTAACTGACCACGATAACGGTCTATGAGTTGACTTGCTTCATCATAGCGGTCTGTCTTATAGTCGAACAGAACAATTTTGTCTTCGTAAAGCAGATAGCCATCAAGGATACCACGGACAACGAAGTCTTCCTGACTCTTTTGATCTCGTTTGAGCATGGAGAAGGGATGCTCGCGGTAGAGATGGTCGGTATTAGCAAGAATTTCCTGACCGAGTGCTGTGTCAAAGAATGCAAGAATTTTAGCAAGATTGATCTTATCTCTGACAGCTGGGCTGGTTTGAACTTGTTTGAGAGTTTCTGTTAGGCTAGCAAGCGTTGGTCTCTGACTGAGATCCATTCTCTGCATCAGTTCGTGGGTAGCACTACCAATCTCAGCTCCTGTTACCTTTTCTTTGGTTGAAAAATCTGGCAAATCAAAGTTGATTTTCTTGTCTACTGACTGGCCTTGACCTGCAATCTCGACACCTTCCATATCCATAACAGGTTCGTAGAATTTCTTGATTTGACTCGGGGTTTGAACACTAGGAAGTTCAATGGCTGCGCGGTGAAGAGTATTATAAACTTCCACCTCTTTCAGCATTTCAAGGGCTTCTTTGATGGTTTCTGACTGACGGTTATCTGCTTGAGAGCTATCTTGTAGAGGACTTTTGCTTTCCAACTGACCGATAGCTTCTCTAGTTAGCTGATCTTCACCAACAAAACGATAGCTAAAGTTGAGATGATCCTTTGCAAACACTTTACTGATAGCCCAAAGCCAATCTTGGAAATTCTTGCCTTGAAGTCTAGTGTTACTATTTAGTTTTCCATTTTTAGCTGCTGGGTATTCCTTGGCTTCCAGCTTTTCACGAGAACCCTTGCCGACAAGATAGAGTTTTTTCTCAGCCCTCGTCATGGCAACATACAGCAGACGCATTTGCTCTGAATAGCTTGCCAGCTGTAATTCCTCTTCGTTCTGCCTATAGGTCAGACTAGGAATGGAGAGTTTGATGGTTTTAGGATAGTGATCTTCAACTGCTCCCGTCTCCATTTTGGCAATATATTTGACACCAAGACCATTCTGACGACTGAGAATGACTTCTGACATAGAGTCTTGCTTGTTGAAATCTTGATCCATATTGAGAATAAAGACGTAAGGAAACTCCAGCCCTTTACTCTTGTGGATAGTCATGAGCTCTACTGCATCTTTTGGCGGTGCGACGGCCACGCTTGCCAAATCATGCTGGGCTTCTAAAACTTGATTAATCATACGAATAAAACGAGACAAGCCCTTGAAATTACTCTTTTCAAATTGATCAGCACGCAGTGCTAGGGCATAGAGATTGGCCTGTCTAGCAGGACCATTTGGCAAAGCCCCAACATAATCATAATAAAAGCGGTCGTTATAAATCTTCCAAATCAAGTCATAGAGGGAGTGGGTTTTGGCATACAAGCGCCAAGAAGCCAAGATATCCATGAATTGCTTTAGTTTCTTTTCTAGAGCTGTGTGAATCAAGTTTTTCTGGCTGCTAGCCTGTTTTTGAGCATTGACCAGTTTCTCATAGAGATTTTCTTGGACTTTATCCTCTGCTTTCTGAAGGGACAAACGTGCTAACTCGTCTTCATCAAAGCTAAACATTGGAGACTTCATAAGGGCAACCAAGGCATAGTCTTGCAGGGGATTGTGAATGACACGAAGAGTGTCTAGCATAACTTGTACTTCTAGAGATTGGAGATAATTGTTTTGCTCTCCGTCGGTTTTAACAGGAATCCCGTACTCAGACAGGGCGAGAAGAATCTGGTCATTACGACTGCGGCTGGAGGTCAGAAGGGCGATTTCTTTAAAGGCAACACCTTGTTCCTGATGAAGTTTAAGGATTTCCTTGATAACTAAGCGCATTTCCCCTGTTAATTTCGTTTCTGCTTGGCTCTCTTCTTCCTCGCCTGTATCGTCCTTGTCGTAGATGAGAAATTCTGCCTTGTTGTCTGGATTGGGAGTCAGTTTGGTATTGGCAAAAACAAGCTGGTGCATGTTATCATAGTTGATTTCGCCGACTTCTTGGTCCATAAGACGTTCAAAAACATCATTGGTTGCTGACAGCACTTCTGAACTACTACGGAAATTTTCCTTGAGGAGAATCAGCTTTCCTTCTTGGGGATTTTGCGCATAGCGTTGAAATTTTTCATTGAAAATCTGCGGGTCTGCTTGACGGAAACGGTAGATGGACTGCTTGATATCTCCTACCATAAAGCGATTGTGACCATTTGACAGCAATTCCAGCATCCGTTCTTGAATGTGGTTGGTATCCTGATACTCATCGACCATGACTTCATGGAAGCGGTCCTGATAAACCTGACGAACTTGTGGGAAATTCTCTAAAATCTCAATGGTATAGTGGCTGATGTCAGCGAACTCAAAGGCATTTTCCTGGCGTTTACGCTGACGATAAGCTTCCACAAAATCGCTCATAAAAGCTTGGAAGGTTTTAGCTAGCTTCCAGGAGTCTTCATGGTAACGTTCTTGATAGTCGAGAATCGTTATCTGGTCTGACAGTTGTCCTAGTTTAGCAAACTGGGTCTTTCTCTCTTCATTGTAGGCATCAGCCAGTGGCTTCAAATCAGCCTTACGGCTGGCATTAGTCAGAGATCGACCGTTTTTCTCTTTTGAAATGGCGACAACACGCGCAAGCACTGCCTGATAAATCTGACTATCGGACTCCTGATTCAAGGAGCCAATTTCATCTAAAATCAACTGAACATTCTCTAGATAAGCAGCCTTTGCAAATTCCTTGGCATCATTATCCAGATGATAACGGAAAAAACTTTCCAAATCCCAAAGGGCTTGCTGGATTTGTGTGGTCAGTTTTTCTTTTTCACTGCTAAAATCAGCCTCTTCAAAGCCTTTGAGGAAAGATTCACTCAGCCACTTTTGAGGATTACTGGTGGATTGGAGGAAGTCATAAATTTTATAGACTTGCTGGCGCAGCCCCCGTTCATCTTTTCCACGTCCAGCAAAGTTTTTCAGCAAATGACTAAAGGTCTCTTTCTGTTTACCTTGGTAATGCGCTTCAAAGACCTCATGGAAGACTTCGTTTTTTAGAAGGAGTTGCTCGCTCTGGTTTTGTAAAATACGGAAATTAGGCGCAATATCAATTAGATAACCATGTTTGCCAAGGAATTTTTGTGTGAAAGAGTCCATAGTTCCGATAGCAGCGTTGGGTAGGTCTGCCAACTGGCGGCCTAAGTGTTGTTTGAGCTCGACACCATCCGTCTCTTGGATTTGTTGGCTGATTTTTTTCTCCAAACGTTCCTTAAGCTCAGTCGCAGCCTTGACGGTAAAGGTTGAGATAAAGAGTTGAGAAATTTCGACACCACGCGCTAACTGATCCAGAATGCGCTCGGCCATGACAAAGGTTTTACCAGAACCAGCCGATGCTGAAACCAGGATATTCTGACCAGAAGTGTAGATAGCTTCGATTTGCTCGGCAGTTTTCTTTTGTTCTTTGCTCGAATTTGCTTCTGCATTTTGCAGTTTTTGAATTTCCTCCTCAGTTAAAAAGGGAATAGGCTTCATCGATTCAACTCCTCTCTTATTTTTTCAAACCAAGCTTGCTTGAGTTTTTCTCCGACAAGACGTTTGCCTTCAGCCAAGTCTAACTTCTCTAGGAAACGGGCTTGACCCAAATGGTAATTGGCTTCAAAACCAGTAATGGCTTGATGTTGCTGGACGTATGGGGCAATGCTTCTGCCATTTTCAGTATAAGGGTTGATGGCGAATTGGCCTGCTAAAATTTTCTCAGCTGCTTTCTTGTAAAGATGGGCATTGTAGTCAAGTAGAAGCTGGAATTCCTCATCTGTCAGCTGATTAGCCTTGTTTTTGTTGTAAAATTCGCCCAAATGACTGCTTTCTTTTTCTAAAAAGAGCCCTTGGTATTTCATTGATCTGCTGGCTTCTACTACTGCTCCTGCCAGACTTTTAACAGCTAATAAAGATTGGACAGGTTCAGCCATTTCCAAGTACATGGCGCCGAAAAAGTTCTGCTCCCCTTCTCTTTTTAGGGCAGCTAAGTAGGTTGGCAGTTGGGAATTGAGTCCATTAAAGAAATGAGAAAACTGGAACTGAGTTAGACTCGACTTGTAGTCTACTACTCCTATCGCTCCATCAGCTTTCAAACGATCAATGCGGTCAACCTTGCCTCGTACAAAGACACTGCGACCATCGTCCAATTGAATAAAGGCCTGCTCTTTTCCACCAAAATTTGCCTCTTCTTTAATTGTTTCGATAGCTGGATTGTGGCGGAGAATGTGGCCAGTCGTCCGTGCCACATCAAGTAGAACTTCCTTGGTGAACTGGGCTTCCAAACTTTCCTGATAAATAGCCTCAAATTCTCGTTCTTGACTGGTTTCTTGGATTGCTTGTTCTAAACGTTGGTCAAAGGAATCTTCGTCAGGCAACTGCAAGGCCCGTTCAAAAATGCGGTGCAAGAAATTCCCGTGACTACGAGCATCCGGACGCAGACGTAATTCTTCCTGTAAGCCTAGAACATAACGGAGGAAATAACTGTATTGGTTCCGGTAAAACTCCGTCAAACCAGACGTAGACAGGTAAAACTCCTGATCAGCAGGATAGAGAGCTTGTAAGGTGTCCTTAGCCAACTGCTTACTGCTTGGACTGGTTGGGAGGGCTGGATTTTCCAGACCTTGCTGGTCTAGTTTTTTCCCCATCACACGCGCCAGAACCTTGACAAAGGTCAAATCTTGCTCCCTATCACTCATCTCGCCCTGCTGGTGATAGGCAACCAGACTGGACAAAAGACTGTGATATGAGCCCATATCTTCTTTAGACAGCCCTTTGTGATTCATCCTCTTCTCTTTTCGACTAAATCCAAAATGGACCAGCTCTTGAAGATAGGCAGATTCCTTACTTTCACTTTCATTAAAAAGGCTTGGAGCTGACAAGACCAACTGCTTACGGGCAGAATTGACCAAGGAAAGCATAGTGTAGCGATTTTTCTTGAGGTTCTCACTGCTGGCAATCAGCAATTGCGCCCCATCTTCTGTCGCTTGGTTTAAACTTTGTCTCTCTTCATCAGTCAAAAGACTAGTGTTTTGCGCAATTTTTGGTAAATGATCCTGAGTCAGCCCAATGGCATAGACAAAGTCAGCAGTCAGAGGAGCAATCAAATCATAACTCTGCACCAGAACGGTATCTACGGTTGCTGGAATAGTACGGTACTGAGATAGGCTCATTCCAGAATGAAGCAAGGCTAGGAAGTCCTCTAGACTAACCTGTGAACCTGCAAAAACGGTCGCAAATTGTTCTAAAACATGACAGAATGCCTTCCAAACTTCAGCTTGCCTTTCCTGTTCAAGAGTTTCCATAGTAGTTGTCAAATTTTGCAGCTGCTTGGTCACCGCTCCTTCTTTTAGAAAAGCATTCCACTTTTGCAAGAGATTTTCTGCCTTCTGCTTTCGGCTGGCAAAGAGAGTCTCAAGAGGGGCTAAAATACGCAGACGAAAAGCATTTAAACGCCCTAAATCAAATTTTCCATGGTGGGATTTGGTGAAAGTTTGCTGAAAGGCTGGCAAGCCATTGATACCAAGATAGCGGATATATTGCTCAAAAGCATCAATATCAGCTTGACTAAGGTTGGTATACAAACCTGTTCTGAGAAGGTTAATCAAATCCTCCTGACGAAAACGATAGCGTTTTAAAGACAAAATAGACTCGACAAACTGTGTCAATGGATGATGGGCCATGGATTCGCTTCTACCAAGATAGAAAGGAATCTGATACTGGTCAAAAATGGTTTTGAGAGATAACTGGTAAGAAGCCACATCTCCCAAGAGAATACGAAAATGCTTGTAGCTCAGGTTGGGATTGGCATGCAATTTCTGACGAATGCTACGGGCTACCAACTCCAACTCTTCTTTTTGTGTTAAACAAGACCAGATTTGCAGGTTTTCACGGTCCTTCTCATCGACCTCCAAAGTGAGCTCTGAAAAGTCATAAGAAGACTCCAGCAAACGAGAGGCCTTGTCAAAACTATCCATCTGCTCATGAGTTTGAGAACAATCCAGAGCAGGAGTTTGGTATTTAGAGGCTAGATGATGGAGAAACTCCACACTGGCTTGGTAGAGATTACCCTCGCTAAAAGGGCTAGTATAGGCTTTCTTACTAGCATAAGCCCCAATAACAATCTCAACACCCTTGCCATAAAGTAAGTCTACAATCCGCTCCTCCTCGGCAGAAAAACGGGTAAATCCATCAATAACCAAGGCGATTTGAGTAAAATCACTACTAACTTTGTCATTCTCAATAGCCTCAATCAAATGGGACAATTGACTTCCCTGAGCCAACTGCCCTTGATTGAGGTAGGCCGTTACCTTCTCAAAAATCAAGAGTAAATCGGCTCTCTTGTCCTCATCCGCCAAACTCTCCAAGTCTAAAAAACTCATCTGAGCTTTGGTCATCTCGTGGTAAAGCTCAATCAACTGCTGGATAAATTGAGGATCCTGCTTGATAGCTCCATAAACACGCAAGTCCTTGGAGTCTAGTTCCGCAAGGCACTTATAAAAAGCCATCCCAAGACCAATGTCATCTAGACTGGTCTTAGCAGGCAAGTCATTCAAGACTAGGTAACGAGCCATTTGAGCAAAGCGCGTGACGGTAATCGCAAAAGAAGCCTGCTGGGACAAGCATTCCAGCACGGCGCGTTCCTTTTCAAAAGAAAGAGAGTTGGGAGCGATGTAGAAGACCCGCTTGCCAGCAGCAACTAGCTCCTCCGCCTCTCTGGTTAGAATTTCTGTCAAAGAAGTCCGAATATCAGTATAAAGTAATTTCATCTCTGCCTCGTTGGAATTTTTCATTACCTTTTATTATACCATGATTAGCCCGAAGATTCCTCCTCCTTTCCTCTAAAATATGCTATAATAATACCAAAAGATAAAGAAGGAAGACCTATGATTAAACTACTAGCCTTGGATATGGACGGAACCCTCCTCAATGAAGCCAAGGAAATCCCACAAGCTCATATTACTGCTATTCACAAAGCTATTGAAAAAGGTGTCAAACTGGTTCTCTGTACGGGGCGCCCGCTTTTCGGTGTCCTCCCCTACTACAAAAAACTGGGGCTTGACCTCCAGAATGAGTATGTGATTGTTAACAACGGTTGTTCAACTCACCAGACAAGTGATTGGGGGCTAGTTGACTGGCAAGAACTCGGTCCAGCTGACATTGAATATCTCTACGAGCTTGCTGAAAAAAGCGATGTTCAGTTGACTCTTTTTGATGAGGAGCATTATTTTGTCCTCGGTGGCAAGCCCAATCAAGTCATCCAAAATGATGCTAAACTAGTCTTTTCAGACCTGACTGAAATTTCTCTTGAGGAAGCGACTAGTGGCAAGTACCGCATGTTCCAAGGTATGTTTTTAGGAACAAAAGAACAAACAGACGATTTTGAGCAGCGTTTTGCTACAGAACTCTGCCAACGATTTAGCGGAGTTCGTTCGCAGCCTGTCATTTATGAAGCCATGCCACTTGGAACGACAAAGGCCACTGCTCTTTCACGACTAGCAGAGATTTTGAAGATTGATTCCGCAGAAATCATGGCTATGGGCGATGCCAATAACGATATCGAAATGCTCCAGTTTGCTGGGCTTGGTGTTGCAATGGGAAATGCCAGCGATTATGTCAAATCCCTAGCTGATGATGTTACAGCCAGCAACGAAGAAGATGGCGTTGCGCGCGCTATTGAAAAATACATTCTATAATTAAGAAGCCCAGTTCGTGTCAACTGGGTTTTGATATTTAATAATTCCTAAAACTTTAGAAACTCTTTAGAAATGCTTGAGCTTTCTTTGATTTCTATGCTTTATACTAAAGTTATCAAAATAAATCAAAAGGAGAGAATCATGAAAACAGTACTTGATATTCATGGATTGTCCAAAAACTTTGCCAAACAAGCTATTCTTCAGGATCTTCATCTAACGATAAGAGAGGGAGATATTTATGGGCTTATAGGAAAGAATGGAGCTGGGAAGACCACCTTAATAAAAATCATTACGCAACTACTGTTTGCAGATAAAGGGACTGTTTCTCTCTTCTCTAGCCAAACGGAAAATGAGTGGACCAAGGCTCTATCTCGAGTAGGTTCAGTGATCGAATCACCTGTAGCTCATAATCACTTAACAGCCTATCAAAATCTGAAATATTATTGTATGATTCGCCATATTCCAAATGCGGATCAAGTCATTCGAGAAACGCTGGACTATGTAGGTTTGCCAGATACAGGTAAAAAAGTCTTTCGAGATTTCTCTCTTGGAATGAAGCAAAGACTTGGTATCGCTATTGCCCTTATCTCCAAACCAGACTTCCTAATCTTGGATGAACCTATCAATGGACTTGACCCAATTGGTATCAAAGAATTTCGTCTGATGATTCAACGCCTCAATCAAGAAAAAGGAATCACCATTCTCATCTCTAGCCATATCTTGTCAGAACTCTATCTCGTAGCAAATCGCTTTGGTATTTTAGATCAAGGCAAGATTATCCGTGAAATCAGCAAAGCTGAATTTGAAACACTAAGTGAGGATTATATTGTACTTAAGACAGCTGACCAAGAGAAAGCTTGTCAAGTATTAAAAGAACAAATCCAGCTCCAGTTCAAGGTTGTTAATCCAGAAAATGAAATTCACATCTTTGGTCAGGAACAAGATGTCAAACAGATTCTTAAGGAATTAACCTTGGCAGATGTCGCCATTGACGAGATTTACTATGCCCGTCAAAACCTAGAAGAATACTTCACTCAATTGGTCCAATAGGAGGAAAATCATGATACATACCATTCAAGCAGATTTTTACCGTCTTTTCCGCTCCAAAGGATTCTGGATTACAGAATTCATTCTCTTTGTACTCTTGCTACTGGGTGCCACTATCGGGGCTACAGGCCATCTGATGGCAATCCAGACAGAAGAACCAGAAATTCCAACCCATGGTTGGGACGGTATTCAAGCTCTTATCAATGCGTCTAGCAATGATTCAAACCTTGTTTTTCTCTGCATTATTCTAACATGTTTAGTTCTTGGGGTCGATCTAATCGGCAAGCTTTATAAAAATAGTTTGACAGTTGGCGTTTCTCGTACAGAGTTTTTCTTCGCTAAATCCTTTGTTCTAGCAAGTATCGCTCTCTTACAACTCATCGCCAGCCTTGTGATTGCTTTTGTTCCCTCAACTCTACTAAACGGACTTGGTACGATACCTGATGGTTTTGTTACTAATCTCCTCTCAATGATTTTCCTTCAATTTCTCTGCCTTCTCGCTTGGCTTTCGATTATTTCCTTTATTCTCTACCTGACTCATTCTTATCTTGCCGTATTTATTGGTTATCTGATTAGCTCTATCATCCTTTCTATGCCAATGATCATTTTTCCAAATATCAAATATTTACCATATTTGTCCTTGCATTTTTCCTATGCTATGACTGCTAATAGTGAATCCATTTTCTATACCCTTATAGTTACCTTAGCTGTTATTGTAATCTTTAATCTAAGTGGACTGGCAGTTTTCAAAAAGAAAAGCCTATAAAAAATGACCTCCTCTAGCCTACAGAGGAGGTTTCTTTTTGTTAAAAATAAATGAAAACCGACAACCATTTCCCATCTGTGCTTAGTTTCATCTCTGTACCGAGAAGATGACATAATTCCTCAGTGATATAAAGGCCTAAACCAGAGGATTCTTCCGTGTCTGATAGATTTTCAGAATAAAAACGATTACTGAGATTTTCTATTCTTTTGATGGGCTGTTTAACAAGGTTTGCAATCTCTAAGACAAGCTGTTCCTTTTCCTTTCTCAAAGATAGACGTGCTTCTTCCTTGCCATGTTTGAGGACATTTCCAAGCAGATTTTGTAAAATTCGATCCAGTAAATCTTCATCAGTCCTCATTTTTAAACCAGCTTCAACTTTAAAATCAAGCGTGATATTTGTCGCCTGAAAAACATCATAAAAAGCCAGAGTCTTTTTGGTGATAAAAGCTGAAAGATCCACTTCTTCCAGTTTTGGTTTGACAGCTCCTTCCATCAAACGACGGTATTCTAGGAGAGCCTCCAAACGTTTGGAAACTAAATCAAGATGCTGGGATATTTTTTGTAAGGTTTCTGCTTTGTTTTCAGGAGATTTTATCAATTGTTGGGTGTAGCCTGAAGCGATAGTCAGAGGTGTCCGAATATCATGGGCAATATTGCTGATGGCCATATCCAGAGTCTGCTTTTCCCTTTTCATAACCAACCGATACTGTTCTACTTCTTGAAATAGATTTTCAATTTGCTGGTAGAGATGTAAAAAATGTTTGGAAAAAATGCTGACTCCGACTCTTTTCATACTACCTGTGAGAATCTTGTCTTCAATCTGTTGACTGAAGTTTTTAAGTGCTAGATGGTAGCGAATCAATGCAATCGATAAAATAATTAGGAGTACCAATAGGAAAAAGATTATCATGTAGGTCATTGCTTGTCTCCTTTTAATCTTACCCCAACTCCCCAGATGGTTTCAATATATTCTTGATTTGGGTCAAGCTGGTTTAATTTTTTACGAAGATTACTCAAATGCGTATTGAGAGTATTATCTCCAGGTAGGTAGTTCTCCTCCCAGACAAATTCATAAAGTTCTTCTTTTGTAAAAATTTTCTTAGGGTGTTTAAGGAGAGTTTGGAGAATCAAGCATTCTTTCTTGGCAAGACGAATCGTTTCCTGGCTATTTTTAATTTCAAAACTTTCTGCATCAAACTGGATATTTTTCAAGTTTAGTGTCAGATTTTCAGTTTTTTCTATTTCCATAGGCTGTTTTTCTACACTTTGGCGTAACTGAACAGTAACTCTTGCAAAGACTTCATCCAAATCAAAAGGTTTCACTATGTAATCATTGGCACCGTCTAAAAGATATTGGCTGATAAGTTTTTTATCGCTCAAAGCCGTTAGCATAATGACTGGAGTTTGACTTTGTTCCCTAATAGATTTTAAAACCTGATCCCCATTTTTCCCAGGAAGCATGATATCAAGCAAAACGAGGTCAATCCCACCTTGGTCAAAACGCATGATTCCTTCTGTACCAGAAAAGGCTTGAATCACCTCATGCTCCTCAGTAAGAAGTGTTCGCAAAATTTCTTGAATGTCACTATTGTCTTCAATAACCAGTATCCTAGCCATAAACACCAACCTTTCTGCAACTATTATAGCATGTTTTATTGATAAAGCTTAAACAGAAAAGCTCCTCGCATCAAAGTGCGAGAAAGCCTTAGAGGGTTAAAATATAAAATTCACTTACTAGATAACATAGTATCCTTATAGTTGCAAATAAGAAGTTAGTCTAGCAGAATGAATCTCTCAATTCTATCCTAACTAGTCCGTAATACGTTGATACATTTCGGGTCTTCTATCTCGAAACAAGCCCCAGTTTAGGCGCTCGCTTGCTCCCTTGTCTAGGTCATAAGTAGCTAACAGAACAGCTTCTTCTTGTCTTTCAGCTTGCTCTAGAATAGCTCCTGTTTCATCCGTCATAAAGGATGAACCGTAAAAGTCAAGACTTGAACTCTGTCCGCCATTTTCCTCACTTGGTGCGACTTCTTCCAAACCATAACGATTGGCTGCGATGACTGGAACAATATTTGCTGCTGCGTGTCCTTGCATGGTACGTTGCCAATGACCACAGCTATCTGTTTCCAAGATAGGTTCCGAACCGATAGCTGTAGGATAAAAGAGCAATTCAGCCCCATTCAATGCAAGACAGCGCGCTGTTTCAGGGAACCATTGATCCCAACAGATACCAATACCAATCTTAGCGTAGCGCGTATCCCAGACCTTGAAACCTGTGTTGCCAGGAGTAAAGTAAAATTTCTCTTGATAGTAATGATCGTCAGGAATGTGGGTCTTCCGATAAACACCTAGCACCTCCCCATCTGCATCAATAACTGCAATAGAATTATACAAGACATTGCCATCTTTTTCATAGAAACTGATCGGTAAAACAACTTCTAGTTCCTTAGCAATCACCATAAAATGCTGAATGGCAGTATTTTCTGTCACCGACTGGGCATGCTGGTAGTAGTCATACTGACGTTCCTGACAGAAATAGGAACGTTCAAACAACTCGGGCAAGAGAATAATTTGTGCGCCTTGTTCTGCTGCCTGACGTACTAAACGCTCTGCTGTTTGAATATTTGTTGCCACATCCTTGGCACATTGCATCTGAATAGCTGAAACTTTTACATTTCTCATCTTTTTCTCCTATTCTGGGATTTGTTGGGTGATACAGTGAATATTTCCACCACCTAAGAGAATATCTCTAGCTGGTATTCCGACAACTTTACGGTCTGGGAAACACTTACTGAGGATATCTAAGGCCACTTGATCGTTTTTATCTTGAAACTGGGGAACCAGGACTGCCTGGTTGGCGATATAAAAGTTTACGTAGGAAGCTGCTAGTCGTTCACCTGCGTATCGCTCTTCTTCTCCTTCTTCATAGATGTAGCCAGGCAAATCCTCTCTGGTTACAACTTGATGAAGAGCTGGAATTGGAAGTTTATGAATGGTAAACTTCCGTCCTTTTGCATCTGTCTCTTGCTCTAAGAGTTCGAGATCTGCTTTTGACATGGCATACTGAGGATCAGTTTCGTCTTCCGTCCAAGCCAAGACAAGTTCTGCAGGACCAACAAAGGCAGCAACATTGTCAACGTGTTCATTGGTTTCATCCTGATAAATACCATAAGGCAGCCAGATAACTTTTTCAGCTCCAAGGTACTCTAATAAAGTATTTTCGATTTCTTCCTTACTAAGATGAGGATTGCGACCGGGACTAAGTAAGCAACTTTCAGTTACGAGAATGGTTCCTTGACCATCGCTGTGGATTGCGCCTCCTTCTAGGACAAAAGGTTTCGCATCGTAAACAGGCATTTCCAAGGCCCCAGCAAAATGACTGGCTACTTGATTATCATCTTCATAGTCTTGGTAGAGACCATCTACAGCTCCACCCCAAGCATTGAAAGACCAATCCACGGCTAATTTCTGGCCCTCATCATTGACAAGAATAGTCGGACCTGTATCACGCGCCCAGGCATCATTGGTGGGAATGTCTAGATAAATAACGCTATCACCAAGGTAGTCTTGGGCTTCAGCTGAGTAGTCTTGGTCCACCAAAAGATAGACTCTTTCTCCTTCTGCTATGGTTTTGATAATCTGGCTGAAAGCTCTTTTGGCATCCTTTCCTTGAAAGGGCCATGAACCTGGTCGAGTCGGCCATATCATGAGGGTACCATGGTGTGGTTCGTACTCTGCTGGCATACGATAGCCTAATTTTTTTGGACTGTTCATTATGATAATCTCCCTTTAAAGTCTTGATAACCAAAGGCTTTGACTAAGCTACAGTCTCCCTGTTCGTCCATGAGATAGAGACTTGGCAATCCAATACCATTAAAGGTATTGTTTTTGACAAAGGAATAAATGGCCATGTCTTCAAAATAAAACCTGTCACCGATTTGGACTGGATTTTCAAAGCTATAATCACCAATCACATCGCCCGTCAGACAGGTATTAGAAGAAAGTCTGTAGGTATGGGCTTTTTCCTGTGCCTCAAAGCCATTTCTCAAAGGTGGGCGATAGGGCATCTCAAGTACATCAGGCATATGGCAGGTCGCAGAGGCATCTAAAACCAAGATTTCCATGCCGTTTTCAACAATATCCAATACTTCAGTTGCTAGATAACCAGCATTGAGCGCAATGGCTTCACCCGGCTCGATATAGACTTCAAGATTATAAGTTTCTCGGATACGCTTGATCTCAGAAATCAGCAAATCCACATCGTAACCTTCTCTTGTGATGTGGTGTCCGCCCCCCATATTGAGCCATTTGACCTCATGTAAGTAGGGACCAAACAGCGCTTCTACAGCTTTCAAAGTTGTCTCTAAATCATCTGCTCCCTGCTCGCAAAGGGTATGAAAATGAAGACCGTCTACCAATTCCAGCAAATCACTAGGAATCTTGTCTAGAGTAACTCCAAAACGAGAACCAGGTGCACAAGGGTCATAGAGCGCATGGTCACCCTGTGTTGAACATTGAGGATTGATACGGAGACCAACACTGATACCAGCCTCCTTGCAACGAACCCCATGTTTACGCAACTGTCTCTCTGAGTTAAAAACGATATGGTCTGTTATCTCAATCAATTCATCCAAGTCCGCATCTTTAAAAGCCGGCGCAAAGACATGAACTTCTCCCGGAAACTCTTCTCTAGCTAGCTTGGCCTCATAGAGACCACTTGCAGTCGTACCTGATAGATACTGGCTAATCAAGGGATAAGTTTTATAGAGGGAATAAGCCTTCTGGGCAAGCAAAACCTTGCAGCCAGCTTCTTCTTGTACATATTGTAGGATACGGCAATTGGCTTCTAACTTGGCCAAGTCAATAACATAGGCTGGTGTTGGTACTTGTTCTAGCTTCATTAGTCCACCATTTGTGGATTTTCAACCACAACCCAAGGCAAACCGTACTCATTCAAAGCTTCCATAAATGGATCTGGATCCAATTCTTCAAGATTATACACTCCAGCTTGTTTCCAAGTTCCGTTCATAACCAATTTTGTCCCAATCATGGCTGGAACTCCTGTTGTGTAAGAAATAGCTTGTGAACCAACTTCTGCGTAACATTCCTGATGGTCACAAACATTGTAGATATAGATGGTCTTTTCAACACCGTCTTTGACACCTGTAAAGATACAGCCGATATTGGTTTTACCTACAGTACGTGGGCCAAGGCTAGCAGGATCTGGAAGCAAGGCTTTCAAAAATTGGATTGGAACAATTTCTTGGCCGTTAAAGTTCATGGTATCCGTACGAAGGAGACCGACATTTTCCAAACATTTCATGTGCGTCAAGTATGATTGACCAAAAGTCATAAAGAAACGAATGCGTTTGACTCCAGGAATGTTTTTGGCCAATGATTCGATTTCTTCATGGTGAAGAAGATACATGTCTTTTTGTCCAACTTGAGGGAAATCGTACTCGCGCTTGATAGACATGGCTTCAACTTCGACCCATTTTCCATCTTCCCAGTAAGAACCTGGCGCAGAAACCTCGCGTAGATTGATTTCTGGGTTGAAGTTTGTTGCAAACGGATAACCGTGGTCACCACCATTACAGTCTAAAATGTCGATATAGTGGATTTCATCAAAATAGTGTTTGAGGGCATAAGCTGAAAAGACACTGGTCACACCTGGGTCAAAACCAGAACCAAGAAGAGCGGTCAAGCCTGCTTCTTTGAATTTTTCCTGATAAGCCCATTGCCATGAGTAGTCAAAGTAGGCTGTAAAACCAAGTTCCTTACAACGTTTCTCATAAATAGCACGCCATTCAGGGTCTTCTGTGTCTTCTGCTTCGTAGTTGGCCGTATCGATATAGTGAACACCTGTTGCCAAACAAGCGTCCATAATGGTTAAATCTTGATATGGTAGTGCTACGTTCAAAACAGCTTCTGGTTTGTAGCTTTCAATCAGGGCAATCACTTCTTCTACCTTGTCAGCATCAAGAGCAGCTGTCTCAATCTTTGTACTTGTTTTGCCTTCCAGTTTAGCTTTCAAGTCATCACATTTTGACTTAGTACGGCTAGCAATCATAATATCTGTAAAGGTTTCGCTATCTTGACAAATCTTTGAAATAGCAACTTGGGCAACGCCCCCACATCCAATAACTAGTAAACGACTCATTTTTTTCCTTCCTCTTCTTCTAAAATGTCCTCAACATACTTGGGCAACATAAAGGCTCCAACGTGTAAGTTTGCAGTGTAGTATTCTGTAAAAAGTTGGCGTTTTTTCCAGCCTTCCTTGTCAAAATCTTTGACAGGGTGATATTTTTTCGATGCAAATCCAAACAACCAATAGCCAGCTGGACTGGTTGGGATATGGGCCTGATAAACTCGACTGATTGGAAAGGCTTGATTAACCTTGCGGTGCATGCTTCGGCAAGCTGACTCATCCTCGTCAAAGAAGGGACTCCCATGCTGATAAATCATGATGCCGTCTTCCTTCAGAGCACGATAACTATTACCGTAAAATTCCTTGGTAAAGAGCCCTTCCGTATGTCCAAATGGATCTGTCGCATCGTTGATAATGATATCGTAATCATCTTCGCAGTTTCGCAAAAAGCGTAGCCCATTTTGATAGTAAATGGTAACACGAGGATCATCTAGCCCTGCAGCAAAGTCTGGAAAATACTCACGACAAACCTCTACCAACATTTCATCAGGTTCTACAATATCGATTTGTTCTAGCTCAGGATAGAGTGTTAATACTTGAGCAACACCACCGTCACCACCTCCAATAACCAAAACTTTCTTGGGATTGGGATGCACAGCCATAGGAACATGAACGGTCATTTCATTGTAGACAAAATCATCTGCATCTGAAAACAAGACATGCCCATTTAAAATCAGTATTTTCCCAAACGCTGGAGTGTCAAGAACCTCGATATCCTGCCATTCACTTTTTCCAGCGTAGAGTTGCTTGGCTGTTCTCAGGGACAATTTCACATCTGGAGTATGAACTTCAGAAAACCATAAATCCATCTAGTTCTCCTTTCTCTTAATGACGTTGATGTGATTGACCTCTGGATCTTCCGTCCCTTGGAGGGAGCAACCACGTTCCTTTGCAAATTGGATATAGTCTACAATTTCACGAGTAATGCGTTCACCAGGAGCCAAGATAGGAATCCCTGGAGGATAGCACATGACAAATTCTCCACAGACCTGTCCAACAGATTCATCCAAGGTCAAACTTTTTCTCTCTGAATAGAAGGCTTCCTGAGGGGATAATACCAACTCGGGCTGAATATATTCTCCAGCTATTAAGTCCTTCCCATCTCGTGAATAGAGTCTCTTGATATCAGCCAAAGCACCGACTAAGCGCTCGATGTCTTGGATACGGTCACCAATCGAAATATAGGCCAAGATATTGCCAATATCACCAAACTCAATCTGAATGTCGTATTCATCTCGTAGGAGGTCATAAACCTCAATACCTGTTAAGCCAATGCCCTGAGTGTAAACTGACAGCTTGGTTACATCAAAATCACATACCGACACGCCATCTATTAACTCTTTTGAATAGGCATAATAACCGCCTATAGCATTAATTTCACGACGAGCATACTCTGATAGTTCAATAACCTTCTCAAAGGACTCTTTACCACGAAGGGACAAGTTGCGACGCGAAATATCCAGACTAGCCATCAATAAGTAAGAGGCAGATGTTGACTGGGTCAGGTTGATTATCTGACGAACGTACTCAGGATTCATCTGCTCCCCGATTAAAAGAAGCGAACTTTGTGTCAAACTCCCACCAGACTTATGCATGGAAACTGCTGCCATATCAGCACCTGCATCCATAGCAGAAATTGGAAGTTTATCAGTAAAATGTAAGTGTGCTCCGTGGGCTTCATCCACTAAAACCATCATGCCAGCTTCATGAGCCATTTCCGTTAAACCTTTGAGGTCTGAACAGATTCCATAGTAAGTAGGATTGTTAATCAAAATGGCCTTGGCATCTGGATGCTCCTTAATTGCCTGCGCTACTCGGTCATTTTCAAGACCTAAAGCGATACCAATCTTAGAATCCACACTCATCTCGATATAGATGGGTATGGCACCACATAGAACCAGCGCATTGATAGCAGATTTATGGACATTTCGTGGCAAAATAATCTTATCTCCTGCCTTACAGGTTGACAGAATCATAGTCTGCACCGATGAAGTTGTTCCTCCAATCATGAGAAAGGCATGGCTAGCTCCAAAAGCATCTGCAGCCAGCTCCTCTGCATCCCGAATAATCGAAATGGGGTGACCAAGATTATCCAAGGGTTTCATCGAATTAACATCAATGCCTACACATTTTTCACCTAGCAGTTCGACCAGTTCTGGATTTCCCCGTCCACGCTTGTGACCTGGAACATCAAAGGGAACAATCCGTTTCTTGCGTAACTTCACCAAGGCCTCATAAATTGGGGCTTGGTTTTGATCTAACTCTTTCAAGACATACTCCTTTACCGTATTTTTAGCTCCTCAAAATGATGAGGGCCATCAAAGGTTGACTCATGAAAAAAGAGCAGGTTTTCACCTGCTCTGCAATCTTCTGACGTTTTTATGTTTGTTTCTGTTGAGTATGTCTGTTCCCGATGTTTCCAAACTCTCTAGTAGCAAATATTACGTACTTTATTGATCGTTTCACAAGATGACGTGTGCTTTCACCACACTAAAAATTTATGAATTAGGACAAGTGTCCTAACATCAACTTATAAAAGTAGGCTTTTAACCCTATCAATAATGTGGTTTTTCAACCACGCTTCGGCATTCAACCCTGCCTGTCCGTAGGCATTTTTTACTCGGGTTTATATTTGCTAGAAAACATCATCTCATTTTCTAAGCTTTATTACTATATCATACTTCAAACACTCTGTAAAGTACTTTTTTAAAAAAATATCTATTTTTGTTCGGAAATATATTGTATTATATAGATTTATATAAGTTTAATAGTGTGAAAACGGATATAAAAAGAACTAGTCCACTAGTTCTTTTAAATGTATCTTAACGATTAATGGTAACAGAAAAACGATAGCCATTTAATTGTATAAATTTCACCAAAACGAATAAAGCAGTTCGTTTATCAGCATTGGCAAAAACATGCTTTTTTTCAAGCAATACAAGTAGCTCATTGAGAATAAGCGAGCCACACATTAATCAGACTAGCGACTTCTCTAGGTGCTTCAGTATAAAGCTCATGGCCAAAGTTCTCTAGAAAAATAGTATCAAAATAGTCTGGCAATTCTTTTAGGGCTTCCTCTCTCCATGTAGCTTCATTAGGATAGCGAGGACTAATAAACAAGGTATCTCCCACTTCTCTCTTAAAAGCTTGTATTTTCCTCCTTAGGCGGAGAATCGCTTCTATATTTTCATAATTTATAGATAACTCATATCTATTATACTCAGAATTCCAGTGATAGGACTGTCTTACGGCTTTCTCGATATTTTCTGACCAATGCTTTGCTTCGGATTTTTCTTTAGAAATAAGAAGATTTAAGTCCGAAACGACTTGAGATTCAATATAGTTTTTAGTTTCCTCTAACTCTGTATCTAAAGGTAAAATCTTATCTAAATCTAGATAGCCACCATCCAAAAGAATCAGTTTTGTCACTTCATAAAATTCCGATGCAAGATAACGCGCCAAATCTCCTCCAAGAGAATGACCTATCAGACATATAGATTCTTCCTCTACAATCTCATTTTTAAACCATGATTTCAATTCTGTTTCATCTCGAAGATGCTTTTCATATGGATTTAGAAAATAAATCTGCGAATCTAGTTCTTGAAGAAAATCCTTGCTATGATAGAAATTGCTTCCCAGACCTCCAATAAAATATTTTTTCATTCTCTACTTAATACTATGCTTATTCATCTTTTGTTCAAAGATAGTCGTGATAATTTGCTGCAATTCTTCGCGTTCTTTTTCTGGAATTTCACCACTTGTTTGAGCTGCTGCGTAGAGCTCAGGGTGTTCAATAGAAATTCGTTTGATCGTACGTGTCGTAGCATGTTTTCTGACGAAAAATGGGATTCTCTTAATCAAGTCTTGTGGTACTAGTGCAAGAATCTTCTCAGCAGTTTCCTTGTCACTAATCTTAGACGTCGTCAGCCCCTTCTTAATCATTTCCTGTTCTTTTTCTGTAAAATCTTTTAATTCCATTCAATTAGTCCTCCTATTTTC